>JAJRCP010000077.1 GCA_028678885.1 Methanomicrobiales archaeon | reverse complement strand
TGAGATACGAGGATGAAATAGATCTTTTGCGTAGAACAACTTGAATTCCAATTATGACGATCTTAATTATAAGCCTATAGGTGCAGTGAATCCCTGGTTACTAGTGTCACCCACCCAATATTTCCCGCGATTTATTATGCAAAGAAAAGCCCGTAATGATCTTCCATGAGATGATGGTACTGTTCGGGATCCATCAAGGATGTGAATGCCCTCTGAACTACCTCGCTCAATGCAGGATGAATGTGCATGCTTTTTGCCACCAAGTTCGCCGTGGGATTGCCGGTATACATGAGATCCAGGATTTCCTGGATCAGAACAGAGGCCTGCGGTCCGATGATATGGGCACCTATAATACGTCTGTTCTGCCTCTCCACAATCACTTTGGCAAAGCAGTCACCTGCTCCCATCGCAAGACCTTTTGCGGTATCTGCGTAGAGGTGGAGTCCGATCAGAATTCCATTCTTCCCATACTTTTCCACCGCTTCCTGTTCTCTAAGACCCATCGCCGCGATCTCCGGATCAGTGAAGACCGCTCGGGGAACCACCGGATAGTCTGCCCGAATGTTCTTTCTGAGGATGGCGTTTGAGAATACCACCTCAGCTTCGTAATTTGCGGTGTGTTTGAACATGAACTGTCCTAGTGCATCTCCTAGCGCCCATATTCCCGGCTGCGAGGTTTCCAGGTACTCGTTCACGGATATCCAGCCTTTTTCCGTCTTGATCCCGCTCTTCTCCGGCTGGAGGATATCTGTATTGGGGTCCCGGCCAGTAGCAATGAGAATTTCTGCGGCCTTAACCTCGTGTCTCTTTTTACTTTTTCGGTCCTGAATGATGACCTTCTTATCCCCTGCAGAGGTTTTTTCCACATGTTTCGCCTCGTGATTGGTAAAGATGGTGAGGTGTTCCGAAAGCTTCCGCTTTGCGAGTGCGGAGACTTCCGGTTCCTCGTCTGGGAGGAACTGGGGGTTCCTCCCGATTATGGTTACTTCTGACCCCATGGCTGCAAAAAAGTGTCCGTATTCTGCAGCGATGTTCCCTCCTCCAATGATAGCTAAACTTTCGGGCAGTGTATCAAGGGCGAGCAGGGTGTCACTGGTCAGGAAGCCGCTCTCTTCCAGCCCATCAATAGTAGGGATGCCGGGTTTTGATCCCGTACAGAGGACGATGGTGTGCGAAGTTATCGTTGTTTCCCCTACTTGAAGAGTGTACGGGGAGATGAACACAGCGGGCAACGGATAATATTCCACACCGGGGGTGTTGAGAAGTCCCCCCCCGGATCTCCTCCATATCCACATGGATTAGTGTCCGCATCCGATTCATAACCGAAAGGAAATTCACGTTTTCCAGATTTGCATGGATACCAAACTCTCCCGCCCGCTGGATGAGTCTCACCAGTTCCGCAGAGTACAGGAGAATTTTTGAGGGAATACAACCCCGGGTCAGACAGATCCCTCCTGCTGTATCCTTATCGATGATTGCAATCTTCCAGCTAGGATTTTTATCAAGTGCAGCCTAGGCAATATTCAGGCCGGATCCAGTTCCAATAACGATCAGATCGTATTCTTTCATCAGCAACCTGTCACCAAATGGCGGAAGGAGTATAAATCATTTACCTTCTACAATAATGAGATAGAACAGACTGCACAAAATAGGATTCAAACCGAATAGTGAGATATGCTGCTGGACTTTTACCCAGGTGAAATAATTTCATCTCTTTATCGGACCGTTAACAATGTTCAGTGATGAAAGGATGATGGGTGTGAACTGCCCTTTTTATGGAGACATTTGTAGAATCACTTGACTTTGATAAAACTCCATCGATACTCCCAAAGAAGAGACCCTTGTTATAGGCTATTGCCGGGAATCAGTCAGGCCACTTACTACGGTAAATGACTTCCGAGAACGTATTATCACCTAACATTCAGGTATCTCGGTCGGACTCATCCTGTCAAGATATTTCAGCTTATTCTGCAACCACGCGAATAAAGACCAGACTAAGATGACTGCCAGCAATAATGCCGTTAGTCCAAGTGTGATCTGCTCCAGAAACATTCCAGAAAATAATTGCAGGCTTGCGAGGAGATTGAAAAACCCATGGAATACCATTGCAGCGAATACATAGATGCCCCAGCGGGGCTTTCCCCGGCAATGGCCATAATACAAGCCGAAACCATATCCAGAAAGTCCTGTTGCTCCAAGGTGAAGGAGTGTGGAGGTAAGAGAACGGATTACCGCGGTACCAGCAAATGCAATTGCGCCACCCGTACTGATTGCACTGGCAAAATAGAGGACATTTTCGGTGGCAGCGAAACCCAAACCTACCGCCGCACCATACACGATCCCGTCCTCCACTTCACGAATTCGTGAACGCATCGTGAGGATGCCCAGGGCCTTCATGGACTCTTCTGCCACCGGTGCTACAAAAACCGCGCCTAGGAATCCGATAAGTCTGACATCGATGGGTAGAAAATCCATGACAAAATTCTGGAGGGGAATGAGTAGGAGCGACTCGAGAAAAGCTCCGAGAATTACTGTTACCACCGCCCCTACGAGAAAGGCAAGAAGTACCGCAGTCCAGGGCTCGCGATGATTCACTTCTATGCGTCGCACCCACCAGAGAAAGAAAAGGGCGACCCCAAACGCAATCAAGACCGCGACAATGAATAGGGAGGGTGGCATGGCTACTCCCTTTAAACGCCATCTATTTGAAACTTTCCGTACGGAACACACCTAATCCCGCCGCGATTTGTTGTAGGGATTTCTTGTTCGTGAACTGATAGATGGGGGAGCATATAATGAGGATGACCCTTATA
>JAJRCP010000076.1 GCA_028678885.1 Methanomicrobiales archaeon | reverse complement strand
TTCCTTATGACGCTCCCGATCGGCGGGGCAGACATGCCCGTTGTGATCTCGATGTACAACGCTTTCACTGGGCTCGCCGTAGGGCTGGACGGATTCTCATTCGCAACTCCCAACTACGCGATGGTCGTCGCTGGTGTCATTGTTGGCGCTGCGGGTTCATTGCTCACGCTCCTCATGGCACGGGCGATGAATCGCTCGATCTCGAACGTCCTCTTCGGCGCGTTCGGTGCGATGGAGGAGATAGGGACGCAGATCCAGGGAAGCATGAAACCAATCGAGGTCGAAGATGTCGCAATCATGCTCGCCTACGCGAACAAGGTGATAATCGTCCCCGGTTACGGTATGGCGGTCGCCCAGGCCCAGCTGAAGGTTAAGGAGCTGACCAACCTGCTCGAAAGCAAGAACGTTCTTGTGAAGTTTGCGATCCACCCGGTTGCCGGTCGGATGCCCGGGCACATGAATGTCCTGCTTGCCGAGGCAGGAGTCGCTTACGATCACCTTTTCGACCGGGACGAGGTGAATCCGGAGTTCCCGAGCACCGATGTTGTCCTCGTTATTGGGGCCAACGATGTCGTCAACCCGGCGGCACACCGGCAGGGCAGCCCGCTCTTCGGCATGCCGATCCTCGATGTGGAACAGGCGAAGAACGTCATCGTCCTCAAGCGCGGCCAGGGAAAGGGCTTTGCCGGGATCGAAAACGATTTGTTCTACCGACACAACACGCGGATGCTATACGGCGATGCACAGGAGTCCGTAGGAAAGCTTGTGCAGGCCCTCAAAAAGCTCTAGGGCCTACGGGAGGATGGACGCAATTTTCTGCTCGACATGGAGATGATCATCGTCGGAATCGCCAGAATCCAAACTTCTTCTTTCGATGATGATTTTTATAGAAGAGGCTGGAAGAACCTCCTCCCCGAATCTTCATTATAGGTATCTATGTCACTTATTCCGGTGTGATCCCTCAATAGAGGATGATATGTTTACCGATTATCGATCCGTGCGGAAAGGCGTCAGGAACTCAAAATGATAGCAAGGAAAAAAAATTATTTTCGAATTTCATCCCAGAAAAGGGATAACGCCTGCCAGATTCTATTCCTAAGCATTTCTATTTTATCTTCTGTCAGTCCTGGTTCTTGTGAATACTGTAGCTCATATAGGGACCGATTTATTTCCATCTGGATGAAGGGGATACCGGTGTGCCAGTAATGTGCATTGGTGATAAAACCGCCGGAGAAGGGTTCGTTGATTGTGACCTCTGTATCAAGACAGAACACCTCACGGAAAGCGGCAGCGAGTTGCTGCATCCATTCTGCGGGGCAGGTAGCAAGATGTCCCTTTTTTGGTCTCCCTTCCCTATTACCGTTATTACCAAGACAGATGAGCGGCCGGGATTTTCCCGCGTCTTTCTGACCTGGTGGACCTACAGGAAGCATGCTATGGCAGTCAAGGGCGATGCGGAGTTTCCGTTTGAGAAGAATATGGTCTATCTGTGCATGGTACGGAAAATAATGCTCCATTAGGATACGGTGAATGGAGATGATATCAGGAAGTGCGTTGTCGTGGTAGACCGGATTTCCTTCTGGTGTGAAGAACTTCACCACACCATCCGAATGTCGGGGAGGAAGTGCATACGGAGGTCGGTTCAGATCCACGATCATACGGGAGATATTTGTATCCAGTACTGCGCCCACACGGTCACGGTATTCGAAAAGGGAACGCGAGCATGGATCGCTGTAATGGAGAATTTCGGCAGAAGTAAGAGCGATGTAGTCCCTGACTTCCTTCGGAATGGTGATCCCACCGTGAGGGATAGAAATAAGAAATGGGTACCGACCTGACATATTCCTCCCGATGTTAGTATGGATGATGCAGTTAGGTTTCAAGTTTTTCCTTCTATATCCGTATAATGAATCTGTATCCTGTTTGCAGGATATTTTTGATCATGATGGTGCAGGCATGTCCAAAAATAGATAGTGGACGGATTCTGTACGAAAGGGTGCAGGGTGAGTTCTATCATTCTGCATAAGAATAGAAACCTGTTCTCCATACAACAAAAATTTTTTATCCAATCCCAATAAGACATTAAAGTTCATCGCTTGAAGTCCCTTGGAGAGATGGCCGTCCAGTGAAAGCTACTGTAATTTTTGCACATCCGTAATACTAAAATAGGGTTCTTGTACTGTATATCGTTTATACACATGTTCTTTCAGTTGTTCAGATTAAGAATTTTATCGTTATTTTCACGGTCTATACATGTAGTACCTTGTATAAATCACCCTATATTTCGTCCATGTCCCGTACAATTTGGTGTGATTTCCGGTCAGTGGCGATCAGGATTGCATCGAATTACAGATTGTATTTATATTATTCCTCTATATCCGATACTTGAACATTTTATCCATTTTTCAAACCGGTCGCGATAGATACATCTGATAAATTGCTGGTGCGATATCGTACTATCATGAAGTGGTCATTTGGGACTATAGAGACAGAGTGAATTTTTCTATTTTTCCGAACAGTTTAGAATTTTGTTCCTCGGAATTGCCTTATTTTTAAATCTTTTAATACGCTCACTACTGCTGTGCATAACTGTTGCCCATATATATCTATTATATATGGCAAGTATCTCGTTGGTGTAAGTATGTACGAGAATGTAAATGGATTCGTGTACGAATGTAAGCATTGTGGATTTCGGTTCTTCTTGGAGGAAAGCCTACAATGTGCTGCGGACATTTTGATTTTGTTCGTATGACCATTGAAAATGCACTTGATATAGAATAAGAGTTTTTTATTGTGTTTTTTCTGCAGCAATTCTGCTGTCCGCAGCGGGAAGCTTTTTACGCGGGTCACACCAACGACATGCAGAATACGCATGGGATCACAAAAAATGGATCGATTTGAAGCACGAATGAGGATCCGTGATTTACAGATGAAATGGTATAGATCCTGGTTCACCGGATCCGTTCGGGACCGAATCATCAAAAAATGGAACCAGATGAGGAAATACTAGCAGAGAGGCTTCGAAGAATCTACTCTTCAAAAACCCGATAAATTGCATCTTTCAGTTCTTTCTCCAGTTCTTTCCCTAGGAGACGTTTGACATGAGAACGGAATTCCCCGTAAGTAGCTTCGGGATGGTCTCTTAGATATTTTTCCGATAATTCCCGCATTCGCTGAGCCCTCAATTCCTCATGATGGGAAAGTTCCCGTTCTTTTTCTAGATTTTCGATTCTCCTGGACAGCAACATGAGTGTGGTGCGATATCTCTCTACATATCGGCTTCCGGTATCCACATACGCCCTCAGGATACGGGTAATCGTTTCCTGTTCTTGCACGGTGAGGTCAGGATTCAGATGCCGATCCAGCTCTTCTAGAAGTGACAGTCCTTTCTCTCGAAGATCTCCTACTTCAAGGACAGTTAGAACCGATCGAAGCCGGTCTCGTTCTCCCGATAAAATTGTGTCCAATGTCTGGTTCTCTTTCTCTAGATGTACAATCTCCCGTGGAATCTCAAGGGTATTGGAAAAGGAGCTAATCTGTTCACGTAGATATTGGATCTCTCTCTCAAGAAGCCGGATCTTCCAGAGCAATGTTTCCTGAAAATTCCATTCTCTTTCCACTTGGTCTTTTAAAGAGAAGATTATTGACTGTAAAGGTTCGGTATCACGGTGTTCAAGTGGAGCAACCATAACGATCCTATATCTTCATCTCCTCCCTTCTTCATCAAATGCACGGATTTTATCACAAACCGTCAGGAACGGTGTGTTTTACGGTAGGCCATGCCCTGAAAAAGAGCTAGCCGGTCTCCCTGTTCATCTATAACCTGAACTGTGTAAGAGGCAAGACGGGGATTAGAGGTATATTCCCATGCTTTTGCATAAAGTATTCCTGTTTTTTTAGATTTCAGGTAGGAGATGGTGGCGTTGATCGCGACAGCTCGGTTGCCTTCGGAATTGCCCGCCATCCCGAATGCGAGGTCAGCGAGAAAGAATAATACGCCTCCATGCACCATCCCATAAGCATTGAGATGGGTATTTTTCACCTCCATTTTCACGGTAGCTCGTCCCGCGCCACACTCCACGAGCTCGGCCCCCAGGTACTGTGCCACTGCATCCTGTCGGAAAAAGTGACATAATTCCTCTGATACTGAAGCAGACGTCATTTGTATTCTCGACGGGAGTAGGAGATCTTATCAGTCTCTCCCCCGTGTGCGACGATATATAGCCATTCATATAACGATTTGAGGGTACCAAACTGCCGATAGCGACGCATAGAGAATCCGACCACCATATCTTTATTCCAGAGGACGCGGCCGAATCTTTTCATACGCAGGGCGAGCTCGAGATCGTCCCCTGCATCGATACAACGGTACATTCCCGCTTTGAGAAATGTTTCCTTGCGGAACGCAGTATTACATCCAAGAGTATAATATAGAATACCGGTGTGGTAGCCCGCAGCGGACAGGGCATTAATCATCCCAAGAGAGACCTGGTAATTCAGCCCCTTTTCGATAGGGAAGACAGGCCCGTAGAGCTGCACGACGTCCGGATTAGTAAATCCTTTTTCAATGATCTCCAGCCATTGCGGAGGACAGAAACAATCCGCATCTGTTGTGGCAATGAGGGAGCCTTCTGCTGCCTTGACCCCATCATTCCTTGCCCCCCCCACTTTTTTACTGGTCTGGAGTAATATTCGGTCGGCATATACTGCGGCATCCTCGCGGGTTCTATCGACCGAGTTCCCATCAACAACGATGATTTCGAACTCCTCACGCGATAGAGTCTGTTCTTTTAATGAACGAAGACAACGGACAATATTTTCTTCTTCATTATATGTGGGAATTACCACAGAGATCATGCGGATATCAGCTCTTGATATAGGTTATAATGTTCACGGGCAATAAGGGAGATATCGTACCGTGCACTGAGTTCTCGTGCTTCCGCCGCTGCAGTGCGGAGGCGGTCTTCTGCCATCACCATCAACGCAGCTTCATCAGTGGTGGAAAAATATAATCCTTCAGGACCAAGAACCTCCCGAAACTCCGGAATGTCCCGGACCACACAGGGAAGACCACTTGACAGCGCTTCGAGAAGTACAATGGACATACCCTCTGCATGAGATGGCATGAAAAAAAGATCGGCTCCACTGTACGCTTCCGTGATGTCTGGCACATATCCGGTAAAGGTCACGTTCTTTCCGCAAGCTCTTTTCATGGCTCGGATCTTCCAGTATGATTTGGAGAGCATGCCATATGGAAACCCTCCGACCCATACCCAGAATATCTCCGGTCGAAAACGTGATACGCGCATGAATTCAAAAATACCTTTTCGGGGAGTCTGCTGTGCCACGGAAAGTGCCACCCGATCTTGTTTCCCGAACTGATATTGTTCACGGAACCGTGTACGCTTCCCGAGATCGCAGTTGAATGTGTCTCTGTCAACTCCGTTTGGAATGAAAGTGACAGGGACTCTGGGGGCCATCTCTCCTGCTTCTCCCAAGGAACCCTGAGATATAGCGATGATATGATCAAAGGATCGATAGATCCTTGGATAGAAAGAATTGATCAGTCCACTAAGGGCGAGATTCTCCCTGTTGAGACGGGGAGTGGAATGAGTCGTTACTACCTTTACCCCGCTGCACCACCGTTTGTACCAAAGAGCGAATGGGCCAAAAGTATGAAAGTGCACCAAATCGAAGTCCTTGTCCGGAGAGTTCCAAGCGAGGGTAAGGTCAGGAATTGCCGTTAGTGCCCGATAAAGCATCTTCGCCGCGGTAGACGATCCAATATACTTAAAAAAAGAGAAGTCTTCAACGATGAAATTTACCCGCATGGATGCTCCCGAACAAAATTAATCGCATTTCTGATACATCCGTCCATATTCAAGTACTCAAACTGCGCAAAGCGTCCGACAAGTCCAATTTGTCTTGATTTACAGAAATCTCGGATCCTAGTAATATTCTCCTGATAAGAAAGATCGTAGATCACATAAGCAAATTTCTGTCGCTCGACCATCGCATACACCACGCTCTCGCGTTTTTGAAGAACCCCTATGTCTAGAAGTGAATTGATGACATGTGTGAGAAGCTCCTCCCTCGTGAGATGGTCCACTTCGTCACCTTCCTTAAAGGTTATCTCCACCAGGATAGAGGAATGATCCTGCGGGGTAACTCGTGGGCTGTAGGTGTACGGAAAGGAGATCCGGTTGAACAGCCCGGTTTTTTGATCCGGGATATAGACCCAGGAAAAGGTTGGAATCACTTCGCGTACGCCCAAAAATACGCAGTACAGGGAGTTGTATTTCAGTGCATCACATGCTTTCTGAACAAGAATTGGAACTTCCGCAAGACAGGGAAGAAGGGTTTGTAAGGGTATGGTGGAGATAACGCGGTCGGCAGATAATTCCTCCTCACCATTACTGATGAAAAACGTACTATTCTGTCTACGAATTGATGAAACACAAAAATTTGTTCGGATACAGCCTTCTATCGGACGAGCGATCGCTCGGACGAGTGTCTCTATTCCTCCAGTTCGGGGGTATGCAAACTGAATCTGATGTGTATAGCCTTCAGTCTCAATTCCGATCGCCGATTTAATAATATCCTCTATGGGCGGCCGGGGAATCCGATCCTCCACCCAGTGACAGGACATTTGGGAAGCTGGGTACTTCCAGATTTTCTCGTTATATGGAAGTAGGTACAGTTCTGCAATTCCCTTCCCGAATGTATAAAACATCCATTCCCGAAAATTTTCGGGTGGAGGGGTCTCGCCTCTTTCAACTGCAAGAAGGGTCCGGATGAATTCATTCAAGCAGAAGAAACATTCATCGACATCAAGTTCATGAAGTCCGTTTTCAAAAGGATATTTAATATATTTCCCCCGATGGAAGATCTTCGTGTTCCTTTGCCGCATTTCTCGGTTTTCTCCGAGAGCACGATGCATGAAGTCGAGAACCTCTGTATCCTTGCTAAAAATGATATGAGAGCCCCCGATGTCGAAGGTGAATCCCTGTTCGGTGCGGGATTGGCATAATCCACCATACTTTGGATTCTTCTCAAGGACCACCACCTCATTTCCTAGTTCTTGATAGAGTTTGGCGAGGGTAATTCCGGTCAGTCCACCGCCGAGAATGGCAATTTTCACGGTATCTACTGTGCATGGCTGATTTATATGATATTCGAAATAGATAATATTCAAATATACTATATATGATAAAAATATTTTCATTAATAATGAAAATAATTATTTTTTCTCTTTAAAAAAAGTATTTAAAAAATAAAAATTTATTATATATAGTATCTATGAAAAAAATTGAAGAACTCTCTAGACATCTTATTACCCTTCTTGGAGAGGATATTTTCTGTCGTGAACTGGAGGGAATTCTCAAAAAACATGAAGGTATTGCAAAGCGCAAGAGAAAGCCTGGCCGTCTTGCCACTACGATCTCTCAGCTGATTGAACGAAAAGATGCAGGAGAGGAGCTCACATCCCGGAGCGTTGCACGTCTTGTAATATCTTTTCATCTGAGTGTGCCATCCATCTATCGATTGGGAATGGCACTTCGCGATCATGGCATGCAAGTCCGTACAGTTGAAATTCTCAAAGAAATGGACAGGATGAAAGCTGGGGTATTTTGAAACGGAATTTTGCCCAGACTAATGAAAAACTCCAAGTTTTATAAAGAATAACCCATCATCGGCAGCGTGAACTAGGATTTGGGTTCATCTCTTTATCGGGACGTAAGAAATGACTCAGATATATTCTTTTGAATGACAAAAGAAATCATTATTAAGACAAAAAGGAATTATTTCGCACTTTTCGCGGTCTTTGCGCCGCGAATGAGTGCGATCTTCCCCGTCCGGACGAGCTCCTTTATCCCGTACTGCCTAAGTAGAGTTTCTAGAGCATTGATCTTATCCGTATCTCCTATGACCTGGAGCACGACAGACTTTGCGCCCACATCAACGATATTGGCGCGGAAGATGTTCGCAATCTGCATCACCTCCGCACGACTTGTACCCGGTTCGGCACTCACCTTGATCAGTGCGAGCTCCCGTTCGACAGTCTCATTCTCAGTGATATCGGAGACTTTTATGACATCAATCAATTTGTTCAGCTGCTTCATCACCTGTTCGATCTGTGCATCGTCTCCGATAACAACGATGGTCATCCGACTCATGGAAAGTTCTTCAGAGGTGCCCACAGCAAGGCTTTCGATATTGAATCCCCGCCGGCTGAAAAGACCTGCGACCCGGGAGAGAACACCTGCCTTGTTCTCTACGAGAATGGAAAGCGTGTGGGGCTTCATTTCGGAGATCCTCCACTCAACGCTTTTCGGATCGGGGCTGCGGGAATTTCAGGCTCTTCCTGTTTCGGGTGACCTCCAATCATCTCATTGATCGCGGCTCCTGCTGGAACCATAGGAAATACGTTCTCTTCACGCTCGATCCGAAAGTCGAGAATAAATGGACCATCCGTTTCGATGGCGGCTTTCAGGGCAGGACGGACATCGTCACAGGTCTCAACCTTTATTCCATCGATCCCATACGCCGCCGCGATCTTTACAAACTCCAGCGGAGGCAATTCCGTGAACGAGTACCGGCGGTCATAGAACAATTCTTGCCACTGGCGTACCATGCCCAGGTACATATTGTTCAGGATCGCCACCTTCACAGGAATCCTGTACTGTGCGACCGTGCCCAGTTCTTGTATATTCATCTGGAAAGAACCATCCCCTGCGATGTCAAACACCACCTCATCGGGGCGGGCGAAATGAGCCCCAATAGATGCAGGGAACCCATATCCCATAGTACCCAGACCTCCCGATGTTAGCCACGAACGGGGTTTGCGAAAACAGAAGTACTGCGCCGTCCACATCTGGTTCTGTCCAACTTCGCTTACGATAACCCCTTCACCCTTTAGGAGATCAGAGAGTTGCTGAATGATGTACTGTGGATGGAGGCATCCATCACTGCGGTACCGCAGCGGATGTCTCTGCTTCCAGGTCCGTATCTTCTCCTGCCATGATCCCGCCGTGGATCTCTTCTTGAGCTGGGTGATCATTGCACGGAGGATCTGCTTTGCATCTCCGACGATCGGCACATCCACCTTCTTGTTCTTTCCTATCTCGGCGGGATCGACATCGATATGGATGATCGATGCATGCGGCGCAAAGGTCTGAACCTTTCCCGTTACCCGGTCATCGAACCGTGCGCCAATAGCGATTAAGAGATCACACTCCGTCACGGCATAATTTGCATATTCCGTTCCATGCATTCCGAGCATTCCCAGGTTCAGGGGATGATCACAGGGAATGCTTCCCAGGCCGAGCAGGGTTGTAGTCACCGGGATTCCCGCAAGCTCTGCAATCTCGAGAAGCTCTGACGAGGCTTCTGCAGAGATAACGCCGCCCCCGGCATAGATCACTGGACATTCCGCAATCTCGATAAGCTGCACTGCTTTTGCAATCTGTTTTGCGTGACCCCGGATGGTAGGCTGATAGCCGCGTAGGCGTACTTCTTCAGGGAATATGCTCTTCTCATCGACTTGGGTTGTACAGACATCCTTGGGAAGATCGACAAGCACCGGACCCGGACGTCCGGTCCGTGCGATATAGAATGCCTCCATAATGACTCTGCCGAGGTCCTGTACATTTTTCACCAGATAATTGTGTTTGGTGATGGGCATGGTAATACCGGTGATATCCGACTCCTGGAAGGCATCATTTCCTAGAAGGGTGGTGGGGACCTGGCCGGTAAGCGCAACAATAGGAATGGAGTCCATGTATGCCGTGGCGATGCCTGTCACCAGGTTACATGCACCGGGACCGGAGGTGGCGAGACATACACCTACATGACCACTTGCTCGTGAGTAACCGTCAGCGGCATGTGCCGCTGCCTGTTCGTGTCTCACCAGGATATGCCGTAATGATGACTCATAAAGTTCATCATAAATCGGCAGGACTGAGCCACCAGGGTAACCG
Source organism: Methanomicrobiales archaeon (assembly GCA_028678885.1). Classification (GTDB taxonomy): domain Archaea; phylum Halobacteriota; class Methanomicrobia; order Methanomicrobiales; family JACTUA01; genus JAJRCM01. The sequence continues at coordinate 4,151 of JAJRCP010000076.1, read as the reverse complement.
AAGATGGTCTCGACACCCTCGCGCTGCAGTCCTTCAATGACGATTTTTGCTCCGGTCTTCATCCTTTTCCCTCAACAGCCGGTTCATTCCGGCTATCACGGCCTCGACACTGGCCATGATGATATCCGTCCGTGCGCCTCGGGATGTAATTATCTCCCCGTCTTTACTTAATTTTACCGTTACATCGACCAATGCGTCCGTTCCGCCTGTAATTGCGTCCACATGATATTCCTCAAGCCGGATGTCCGCTACATCTGCAACAGACTTCCGCAGTGCTTCTATTGCTGCATCCACTGGTCCGGTTCCGGTCGAGGCATTGGTGACTTCCTGCCCTTTCACACTGAGAATGACTGATGCTGTGGGGGTTACGTTACTTCCGCTCACCACCGTGAATTGATTCAAGGAAAGAACCGGGGTGATCTCCAAGTTCAGAACCGTATCAGCGATGGCAAGGAGGTCCGCATCGGTAACCCGCTTCCCCTCATCCCCGATCACCTTTATCCGATTCACGATCTCCCTCAGCTGCCCCTCGGACGGATGGTACTCTCTTTCTGCTAATGCTGCAGCAATCGACGCAGTACCGGAGTGCTTCCCCAGCATGATGCGGCGCTTTCTGCCAATCATCTCGGGTTTGATGGGCTCATACGTGCTTGCATCCCGTAGCACACCATGTGTATGCACCCCGCTCTCGTGAGTGAACGCCATCTCCCCCACTACTGCTTTGTTGGTGGGGAGCGGGACTCCAGTTAACCGCGAAACGAGTGTCGCGAGTGAGTAAATCTCTTCTAAGCGGATACCGGTTTTCACATGATAGAGTACTTCCAGATTGAGGACAAGTTCTTCAAACGGTGTATTTCCCGCCCTTTCTCCCAGACCGTTCACGGTCGTATGGGCACAAGAAGCGCCTGCCTGAAGCGCAATAATGGTGTTTGCGAGTGCATATCCGAAATCATCATGACAGTGGATGCTCAGCGGAGCTAACCGAAGCGGAGGGATGATTTCACGGGTCCTTTCAGGGGTAAGGAATCCCACCGTATCACAGAAACAGAGTCTGTCTGCTCCGGCCTCGACACCGATGGAGAAGATACGTCGCACAAAATCCTGGTCTGCCCGCGACGCATCCTCTCCTGAGAGCTCCACAAGAAGGCCACGCCCTTTCGCGTATCTGACGGCTTCAACCGTCATACTGGCGATCTCCTCCCTTGTCTTCCGGAGTTTCTTCTCGATATGGAGGTCGCTCACCGGGACGACGAGATGCACAGAATCTGCACCATAATCGGCAGCATAATCGATGTCCTGGCGGACTGCCCGTACATAGGTGCAGATTTCCGCTGACATCCCTGCGTCTGAGATAAGGCGGATCGCCTGCCTTTCTCCTTCAGAAGCAGCTGCAGAGCCCACCTCAATTACCTGAACACCGATGTCGGCGAGCTTGCCGGCAATTTTTATTTTTTTATCCGGAGAGAGCGATACCCCCGGAGTCTGTTCTCCATCGCGAAGGGTGGTGTCAAAAAAGCGAATCCTTTCAGCTAATAAAACGATCACTCATAGTGGTCTACACCACATACAAATTGTATGCCTCAATATAAATAGATATAGAATAAATGTACCGTAGAACGGGCTTCTCCCTCATGAAAAATGAATCTTTTCGAATCCTAACTGTTCTGAGCGGGATGAAGGGGAAGTGAATAATTTGTTACAGCCTAAGTGGGCTTTTTTATATATTATAGGTAAAATAGAGTAAAAATCGGATATTTTGAAAAAAAAGCTAATGCCGAAAGTATCGCACTCCTGTGAAGATCATCGCCATGTTCAATCGATCTGCCGCAGCGATGACCTCCGCATCCCGTATCGACCCCCCGGGCTGGACGAGTGCGGTTGCTCCGGCTTCTGATGCCAATTCTAGCGTGTCGGGGAAGGGGAGAAACGCATCAGACCCTACGACGGATCCCTTGAGAGATTCCCGTGCTTTCATTATAGCGATTTTCGTAGAATCCAAACGGCTCGTCTGCCCTCCCCCGATACCCAGTGTCTTCCGAGCATTAGCAAATACGATAGCATTGGATCGGGTGTACTTGCATACTCTCCAAGCAAACTGGAGAGCTGCGGTCTCCTGCTCTTCAGCGGGGCGCCTAGATACAATTCGCCACTTCTCCTGGTAGGGTGGTGTACGCTGGAGAAGGACACCTCCATCGATAGACCTGAATTCGTCTCCCAGTGCTGGGGCGGGGAGATTCAAAACACGGAGATTCTCTTTTCCTAGGAAAATCTTCATGGCTTCTTCTGTGTAAGAAGGAGCTATCACCACCTCCACAAAGGTTTTCACCATCTCAAGAGCTGCGTCTGCATCCAGCTCCCGGTTACAGGCTACGATGGATCCATAAGCTGAAATTGGGTCGACCTCGCGGGCGGTGATATAGCTCTCACGAAGAGTGTCGCCGGTTGCCACCCCGCACGGATTGTTGTGTTTTACGATAACGGTACAGCATTCCTCAAACTCCCGTAGGAGACCTACCGCTGCATGAACGTCAAGATAATTATTATATGACATGATTTTTCCCTGGAGGGAGGTCAGTCCCGCGATCCCTTTCTCTCCATAGATTGCAGCTTTCTGGTGAGGATTCTCGCCGTACCGGAGGGCTCTTCCGTTTCGAAACTGACTGAAGAGAATTTCAGGAAATTCCCGACCCTGACTCTGCAGGTAATTGCTTATGGCTGCGTCGTACGCGGCAGTGCGTGCAAATGCTTTCTTTGCAAAGTACAATCGCTCTTCTGAGGTGAACCTCCCACGTGTGACCGCTTCCTTTACCTGCCTATAATCCGCCGGATCTACGATCACCGCAATATTTCGGTGGTTTTTTGCTGCTGCTCGGATCATGGCGGGGCCCCCAATATCGATGAACTCGATCATCTCATCGAAGGTGAGAGGCTGCTCCTGCATCTGCTCGAAGGGATAGAGGTTTACGATCAGGAGGTCGATCGGATAGATCCCGTTGGAAGCCATGATCTGGTCATCGATGCCCCTTCTTCCCAGCAGACCACCGTGGATCCGGGGGTGTAGGGTCTTCAGACGCCCGTCCATCATCTCGGGAGACTGGGTATATTCAGCTACTTCAAGGACAGGGATTCCCTCCATTCGGAGTATACGTGCAGTACCACCAGAACTCATAATACTGATTTGATTCTTTTCAAGGGTGCGTGCGAGGTCGATAATCCCTATTTTATCCCAGACGGAAAGGAGGGCCCATTTCATACCAGTCAGTCTTGTACGCGATTGGTATTAAGCAAATTTCCTTGCCACAGTAATTGAGGAGTGAGGAGGTCAGCCGTTCCATATTTGCTAGGTTGGCCGAAAGGAAGGTTATGGAAAGTGGAAGGCCGATTTTTGCGATCTGTCATGCTGTCCAGATCCTGATCACCGCAGATGTCCTGAAGGGAAGAAGAGTAACCGGATGGAAATCGATCATCCGGGATATCAGAAATGCCGGTGCGGAGTACGTGGAAGCTGAGTTATTCGAAGACGATAACCTGATCTCGAGTAGAAGCCCTCCGGATATTCCTGCATCATAAAAGCCTCGCTGCGAAAACTCGGATGACTCTCCCATGAATATTCGACGATAGATCGTTCATTATGGAGTTTTGTCTCCATCTCTAATTCCACCTGCGTATGTGACAATAACGTTCTTATGGTATAGAGCTCCATCAAAGGACGTATGGAACAGATCGTTGCCGCGACAAAAAGAGAAAATGGTATCGATATTCAGTATGAAAAGAAATCTGACATCAAAGGAATTTTTCTCTCATATTCGGAACTCATTGACATGAAAGTCAATGCGCTCGACCTCCTTAAGAATCCTATGATGTACCTGTTTGATGAGAAAAACCGAAGTATACAGATGAGTCCAGAAAAATCAGCGAAAAAGAAGGGATAAAACATATCGGACAACAACATCCGGTATTTTTACTTCTTTTTTATCCCAAATATTCAATGATAGGTGATGCCATGCAGGTATGCATGCAGTGGAAATAAAGGGGTTTCCATCAACCTTTGAATAAAAAGCATATACTCAACTATTCCCTTTCCCCTGATCATTCCCCTGCTCCGTTGGCTCAACAGGGATACTCTTCTTCCCATTTCCTATCCCTTGATC
>JAJRCP010000075.1 GCA_028678885.1 Methanomicrobiales archaeon | reverse complement strand
TTCAGCTTGTCGAAGTCTTTCGTGCGGGTCTGGATGAACTCCTTGTTCTCCCATCCATTCTGGATGATGTACTGCATCAGCCCGTTCAGGATGGAAACATCCGAACCGGAACGGAACTGCATATACAAATCCGCCTGTTTGGCCGTTGGGGTGTACCGCGGGTCTGCGTAGATGACCTTTGCACCCTTCATCTTGGCCATCATCACTCTGCGGCCGATCAGGGGGTGCTGCTCGAAGGTGTTACTTCCGAGAATGAAGATACACTTGGACTCTTCAATATCCGGGATCGAGTTGGTCATAGCTCCCGAGCCAAAGGTGGAAGCAAGGCCCGCCACCGTGGACGCATGGCAGAGGCGTGCACAGTGGTCAATATGCCGGGTTTTGAGCACCCCGCGGGCGAACTTCATCATCACATAGTTCTCTTCATTCGAGACCCGGGCGGAAGAGAGACAGGCGATCTCATCAGGTTTGTACTGCTTGAATTTCTTGGCAATGAGATCGTATGCTTCATCCCAGCTCGCTTCCACAAACTTGCCGTCCTTCTTGATGAGCGGCGTTGTCAGGCGGTCTGGATGGTTTACAAACTCGTGGGCATAGGTCCCTTTCGGGCATACTTTTCCTAAGTTGACAGGAGAACGGTGATAGGGCTGGACCCCTATAGCCTTTCCGTCCTTCACCACGAGGTTGAACGTGCAACCTGTCCCACAATAGGGGCAGGTCGTCTGAACGTACTTCATATTACCCATGTTGTAACCTCGGACAAAGAGAGGTCAGATCGCATCTTATATAACGATAGTGATTTAAGCGAAAAAATTGATAAATAACAGTGGGTATCTGCTCAATAAGCTGAAAAGAGGAGAGCTATGAAAAAGAAGCGCATACGGACGGAGGGACTTAAGTGAAAAAACGATTCATGGTTCCTCCAATGGTATCTGATCTAATACACCCTGGTCTCGTATGTATGGAGGGAGTAAAGTTTTCCCAGAGGTCTTTCTGTCCTTCATGCAAAGGTCCCCTCTCAGGTTATGATTACCGGAAAAAACGGTTTGCTACCGTTATCGAGGGGGAGGTAAAACGAGATATTATGGTAACCATAAAACGGTTTGTCTGCCGTTCGTGTGGCAAGGTAAGCACCGCCGATGCTCCTTTTTATCCCTCCACCCGTCACGGTTCGCCCGTGGTTGATTTTGCTCTCACTCTTACACAGCTTATGGCATACCGGGAGGCAAGCAGGGTACTTGCTCGTTGTCACATTGACATGGATTGGGGAACAATCCGGCACTACACAAAACGAGACTTTCCTGCCGTAGCTTCTTTCGGATTATACGGGATTCCCGTACCGCTCTCCCTGCTCTACCTATCAATTCTTGGAGTCCAGCTCGAGAAGGGGAGTTCCATCGTAGGGGCAGAAGCGCTCGCGGCCTGTCGTCTTCCACCCGCACACGGGACACTGTTTCACTTGGTGGGGCTCTCGGAAGAGAGGAATAAGCGGGACAAACAGGAGGAGAAAGAAGACCGGATAGCCGTGAAACCAGAGGAGGAGAGAGAGCCCAAGTGAGGTGAAGAGCAGGATCCCAGCTAGCATCCAGCGGTTCGTAACGCCACCTCGCGGACTGCATAAGCAGGAAGAGCACCTGCAACATCCCCGAGATCCTTATACAGGTCTATCCCCCAAAGCAAGGGTGCAAAAAGCTTCCCACCCGTACCGGCGCACACAATCCCGGTTGTTCCTGCCTCTCGTTCTACCCGTCTCACAGCTAGGGTAATTCGTTCTTTTTCCGCCTCCCAGATTTGATCAGCCATACCCTGCACGCCTATTATTCCTCCTACCTCCTCCGGATCTGCGCATACGAGCCGTGCAATTCGCCGCACTGCCGAATCCAAGGTTGGTGATCTTCCATCCGGAGTTTCACAGGTGTATTCCTTTGTCGAGATGTGCTTTAGAATAAGGTGCATATCGGCCGTGAGTGCAAAATTCTCGCTGCTAACCGGTGTGAGAACGCCCTGTATCCGGATAGCCCGGACAAACGAAGGAATGCTGGTTCGGAGAAGCCCATGATAGACCAGGTACCCTTTCTGTAGGCGTTGCAGGTCTGATAGTCCTTTCAGATTCTCCAGATCCCTAAGTGGTACGATATCCGTCGTGGTGCTACCCATATCTACAAACAGAGTGCCACGGTACAGGGAGAGAAGATATACAGCGGATGCAAACCAGTTTGCGGCTGCCAGTGCGGGGACAGGTTCTTGATAAAACTGCCCATCAGTACCGTAAAATCGTGCGTCGGAGAATACCCCTTTCACAGTCGAAACGATCCAACGTATGCCGTCCATCTTGCTCGTGAAACAATCTGCCAGTTCGCCAGTCATAACCACCGCTGCTTCGTTTCCCCGATAGTTTTCGAGAAGTTCTCCAAGAGGTGCGTGCTTCCAGAGGGGACAGGGATGGATATGTACGCCTGAATCGTCTACGATTTTCAGGTTCGCTCCGCCCACGTCGATCCCAATCACTGTCTGCTCACCTTTCCCTCTTTGGTAAATCGCACTCCGCAGTGGTGATGGACCTGCGGTGGGATATCTCCCTGGGATGCCCTGACCAGCAGATCTGCAATCTCCTCCTCCATGATTGCGGCGATTCCGATGAGGCTCGTTGTGATACGGGGGTTTACATCAACCACGTAGACCCGGTCAGAGACCACCACATCCACTCCTATATAACCCTGGCAGCCCAGTACCTGTACTACCTGAATAGCTGTTTGTATAATTTCCTTCTCCCGGGGCGGATAAAGGGGGGTTTCCCCTCCAAGGTACCGGAAAACCCCATCTTCGATTTTAATCTCCTGCTTGTTGATGGCGAGGGGAATCGGCGGCTTCCCACTATAATACAGACAGGCCTCTCCGACGACCCGTCCTGCGAGAACACTTACGCTGAGGTGATCTCCTTCAATGTACTTCTGGGCAAATTCTCCCTTTCTGGGCAGTGTGCGGGTCAGGCGCACTCCCTTGGAACCGCATCCCTGTACCGGTTTTACCACTCGGAGCCCCTTCGGCATCTCTTCCGGAACTGGGATTCCATGGGACGCCAGGATCATCCCTGTCTTCTGTTTATGAGCGCATATCGCAGCACTCATCGCCCCGCAGCCAAGATTCCGGGTATGGCGTTCGAGGATACTCGTATACCGTGCAAGGAGATGGTCAGGTGCAATCACTAGCCCAATATCACTCTGAGGAGCGAGCCGGGAGATCTCCACCGCCAGGTCTTCCCGGTCCGGTATTACCACATCATATCCACAACGGGTGAAACTGTTCGTGAGCACTCCAAGCATCGCTTTTCCTTCGGAGGCAAGGAAAGGATCATGAAACATCGCATACTCGGCAAGGAGCACTTTCATGTTAAATTCATATAGGTGTACCCTCACTTCACCCTGCTGGTAGATCCAGCCGATCATCAGTCTGAGTTTGTACAAATTCTCTGGTCAATAGGATACAGAGACCACTTTTCAAAAGAAGGAAGTTTCCCTGTACATGCCCCAATCGTGGATCATCTATTTTTCCGAGAACGTGCATATTTCACCGGGAATATGAAATCCCGCATTCTGCTCACTAATGATGACGGAATCTCCTCCGCGGGCCTCTGGGCTGCCTACCGCGCTCTTGCCCCCCTTGCTGAGGTAATGATAGTCGCTCCTGCCGCCCAACAGAGCGCGGTAGGTCGTTCCATATCCATATTTGAGCCTATCCGAGCAGATGAGGTATCCATGAACAATATCCGGGCGATCTCAGTTAGTGGAAAACCCACGGATGCAGTGATTATTGGATTATATGCCCTGCGGATCGATCCAGCTTTGGTGGTGAGCGGTATTAATATCGGGGAGAATCTCTCATACGAATCCATCATGACATCAGGAACAGTGGGTGCGGCATTGGAGGCGGCAAACCAGGGTGCGAAGAGTATCGCATTTTCCCTCCAGGTGGAGAACCAGGCTGATAAATTCGAGGACCCTCGTTTCTACCAACGGAGTTTTGATCATGCCGGAGAGATAGTGAGAGACATCTGTGAACGGTTGCTGAAGCACGGATTTCCAGAAGAGGCAGATGTTATCAATGTGAATATACCATTCCGTATAACGGGGGAATATGAAATCACACGCTTGGCCCCCAAACTCTTCCTTACCGGCGTCGAAAAACGACTCGATCCGAGAGGTAGACCGTATTACTGGATAAATGGTCCCCTCATGACCGATGCAGAGGAAGGGACTGATGTCCATGCTATCGCACGGGGTTCAATATCCATCACACCGATTACTCTCGATTGCACTGCCACCGGAGCTACCGAAGCAATGCGTCGTCTGTTCATAAAATAGAGCTCAAATCTGCCGCTGTATTATTATACGAACAAGGGTTTACCTGTTAAAAAAAATAACCGGGTTTGAAGAGATACACTATTCTCTTTACTTCCTATCCTGAACAAGAAAGTGACAGAAGGAGTCCTACTCCTACCATAATATCAAACTCTTCTATTCATGTTCCATCTGCTGATTTGATCTCTATCTAGCGATAAATCGATTTTTTGAACGAATCGGAGTGGATAAGAGAAGAATTCCATCTCCCACCTTGAACAAGAATGCCGATACCTTGCAGAACCTTTCCTACCAGAGGTATCTAAAAAACGATGATTTCTCAGATGAAAAATTTAGGGATCTAGATACCTGCTATTCCTCTTCCCTTTGAATAGCGATGATTAGATATGTTTTCTTGTTCGCTGATGAATTAATGTTTTAAACCGGCTTTTAACCCCATATCACATCCTTCATATAACCAAAAGGTGATACTCCGGTGTGCAGTCTCCGAGAGAAGAATCAATGAAAAAAAGGGCAGCGTACAGTGCTGCAGACCTTGTAGAGGATGGGATGATTGTTGGTCTTGGTACCGGGTCCACGGTCTATTTTACCCTTGAACGCCTCTCTGCCCGTATTGAGGATGGACTTTCGATCCGAGGCGTACCCACCTCCCTCCAGACGATCATGCGAGCCCGGTTGTTCCATATCCCGCTTGTCGCACTGGAGGAAGTGGATACCCTGGATATCGCCATTGACGGTGCAGATCAAGTTGATACCCATGGATGCTTGATCAAGGGTAGGGGCGGTGCCCATACAAGGGAAAAGTGTGTCGCCGATGCTGCCCGTGAACTGGTAATTGTTGTCACCCCGCAGAAGCTCTCTGAATCCCTCGATTTACCCGTTCCAGTGGAGGTTATTCCTTTTGCCTGGGGTCATGTATCTCGAGCCATTCATCACCTCGGAGGAAAGGCAAGCCTACGAGAAGGACAGGGAAAAGATGGCCCGGTTATCACCGATAATGGAAATTTCCTGCTTGATTGCGATTTTGGCATTCTAACTGATCCATCCGAGCTGGAGAGCGAACTGGATACGATCCCCGGTGTGGTGGGGACGGGGTTGTTTACACGTTTTTCCCGAAAAACAAAAGTGGTGGTGGGGACAGAGAGAAAAATACGCTTCATCTCATACTGAGACGGCTTCACGCAGTTTCTGCACGAGTTCTAGCTGTATCCGTGCATCCTTTTTCTTTTCTCCCTCTATAAAGTCCATGATCTCCTTGAAAGGGCGGGAGAGTCGATAGATCTTCACAGGCCGCCCCTTGTTGTCACCTTTGCTTTCGGTGCTTTCAATCCACTGGAACTCTCGCAGCTGCCTCATCGCCATGCTCACTTCGGGTTGCCGGAGATCCGTCCCACGTTCGATCATCCGGGAGGTTGCTTCATCAGTGCTAGATAGGTATACAAGAACACGAGCAACATTCCGCCTCAGCCCCAGACCAACGAGAATATCAGTGATGTGCTCTTCTTTTTCAGTGAAGGATAAGAAATTCGTAGGATTCAAAAGGATACCTCCGATTATTATTAAATATTTTAAATAATACTTTAAAAATATTTTTATTTTCCATTTATCTGCTTAAAATAGGCCTTCAAAAGCCCTGAAATAAAGGATGGTATTAAATAAGACCGAGATTGGAGAGGTCAGAGAGGATCTTCTGAACCGCTCTCTTTGCATCCTCGGGCTTCTTTCCCCCCGTGATGATCAATTTACCTGATCCGAATAGAAGAACCACAACTTTAGGGTCTTCGAGCCGGTAGACCAAACCGGGAAATTGTTCCGGTTCGTACTCGATTCGCTCTAGATTGAAACCCACCGCGATTTTATTTAAATTGATTGGGGTATGAAGGTCAGCGGAGGTGACAATATTCTGGATCTTGTAGGTCAGTTTGTCTGGAATCTTAATCCCTAGTGACCGAAGCTGATTCCCTAGAATCTCCAAGCCCTTTCCTAGGCTTTCGATGCTTTTTGCACCGGTCAGCACGAGTTTTCCAGATCCAAAAACCAATGCAGCGATTTTTGGATCCTGCATCCGAAGTACTACTCCGGGGAATCTCTTTTTATTATATTCTGCATCCGGGATCTTGGTGGCGAGATCTGCCAAATCAAGAGAATCGCTGACCTTTGCAGAGGCGACGATATTTTCAATCTTCAATGACTCTTCAGGCCGGGCACTCATGTTTATAAATAAACATTGGACAGTATATAAACTAGTGGGGTAATACCGCGGGGTGATTTCACAAGGTAAAGGACTATCGTATACTCTTCCGCAATATGTCATCCTTTTATCAATGAGTAAAATTAGGGAGTTTCAAGATGGGGGAGGTT
>JAJRCP010000074.1 GCA_028678885.1 Methanomicrobiales archaeon | reverse complement strand
CAGAACATCCTCCTGAGCGATCAGGGGCTGGTTCTGGAGGAGGGGGGCATCAATGCTGCGGAATCTCTTCTCATTGCCCGGACTCTGATGCGGCCTGCAGTCTATACCCATCATGTGAACAGGATTGCGACTAGCATGGTACAGCGAGCCCTCATTGAAGAATATGCGGGGAAGAAGCCTGATGTTATTCATGATCTCATGCAGAAGGATGATTCTGCCCTGATGTTTGCACTCCTTCATTCCCGCAGAAAGATCCCCGCGATGCTCGCAGAACGGGTGTATAGCAGGAACCTTTACAAAAGAGCTATTTTTGCCGGACCCGATCTAGTAAACGTTGCCGCACTGCAGGCAGAGGTGAGTCTTCACGGCGAAAGAAGAATTGCAGCCGAGATTGCCAGAAGGGCCGACGTGGAGGACTGGCAGGTACTCGTAGATATCCCCTTTCTTCCTGCGGACCTCTCTATGGGAGTGACCGTCCGGAACCGTCATGTGGTATCGCCCCTCTCTAAATTTTCGCCGGTTGTAGAGGCTTTGAATCAGATGCGGAAGGCCCAGTGGCGGGCCGGGGTATATACACCCACCGAGGTAAAAAAGCAGGTAGAGGAAGCAGCAAATGAGGTACTGCATGTGAAAAAAGCTACAAAACAAGATAGATTATCCATAGTATCCTAAAGAGAAGCTGGTATGGGGAAGGAATTTGTTATCGGTGTCACCGGAGCAAGTGGGATTGTGTACGCCCGGAGGTTGCTGGATATTCTAGGGGAATTATCCACTGTCCATCTCATTATATCGGATAACGCCAGGAAGATTGCCCTTTATGAAAGTGTTGATCTGGATGGCTGTTCTGCCACGTATTATGATATTCGCGGGATGGAGGCACGTATCGCGAGCGGATCGTTCCGCCACGACGGAATGGTAATCATTCCCTGCAGTATGAAGACGCTTGCAGGAGTCGCCCATGGCTTTGCGGACAATCTGATCACCCGTGCAGCTGACGTCGCCCTGAAAGAAAAAAGATCCTGCATTCTGGTGGTGCGGGAGATGCCATTTAACCGGGTCCATCTCGAAAACCTTCTCGCTGCTCATGATGCTGGAGCTACCATCATGGCTGCCTCACCTGCTTTCTACCACAAACCTGAGACCATTGCAGATCTAGTCGATATAGTGGTCGGTCGTATCCTTGATCATCTGAAGATAGAGCATGAACTCAGCGTACGCTGGGAGGGCTAAATGAGGGAATTTCTCGAACAAATGCGAGAGCGAGGCGAGGTTGTTGATGTGGAGGAGACCTGCTCACCCCAGTTTGAGGCGCCCAAAATGGCAGCAAGTACGAATAAAATCCTCTTTTTCCATCACCTGAAAGGTGCCCGGGGAGTGATGAACCTGACCGCGAGCCGGGAAGCCCTTGGTGTGGGCTTGGGCATCCCCTGGTCATCGCTTCCCCAAGAACTCTCAAAGTCGTGTTATGAAGGAGAAGTGATGGAGGAGCAAACTCTTTCTATGCATCGTCCGGACCTGTCACAGATTCCGGTGATGCACCATTACCCAGGTGATGCGGGACCCTATATCACCGGCGGGATCGTTTTCGCTCATTTGGATGGGGTGACAAACGCATCAATCCATCGGATGCTTGTGCTGGATGATCGGAGGGTTGTTGCTCGGCTGGTAGAAGGACGCCATACCTATCTGATGCACCAAAAAGCGCTGGAACGGGGTGAGAGCCTCCCCATTGCAGTGGTAATCGGTGTGCACCCTGCGATCATTTTTGCGAGCTGTACACGTGTACCTGAGGGAAAAGAACTCCCTTTTGCGGCAGAACTTTTGGGGGGTGAGATACGGTTGAACCGGTGCCCGAACGGGGTTCTCGTGCCCGATGCTGAGATTGTCCTTCAGGGATTCATCGGATCGGAGACAACCAGGGAGGGACCATTTGTGGATATCACCGGCACATATGATCTAATGCGGGAGCAGCCTGTCATCGAATTCAGCGGTATGCACCGGAAAAAAGACTTTATCTACTATGGTATTCTTCCTGGTGGCAAGGAGCATAAAATCCTCATGGGTGTTCCCTACGAGCCAAAGATCTACCGGGCGGTTAGCGAAGTCACGCAGGTGCGCAATGTGGTGCTCACAGCTGGTGGATGTGGATACCTTCATGCCATTGTCCAGATAAAAAAGAGCACCCAGGGAGATGCAAAGAATGCCATAATGGCTGCATTCGCTGCTCATACCTCGCTCAAACATGTGGTGGTTGTGGATGAGGATATCGATCCCTTTGATCCACAGGAAGTGGAGTTCGCCATTGCCACCCGTGTAAGGGGTGATCGTGATCTAATAGTGGTGACTGGAGCAAGAGGATCGTCACTGGATCCTTCCCGCTGTGCAGACGGAACCAACGTGAAGGTGGGTGTGGATGCAACAATGATTCTCGGAGAAGAAGAGAAATTCAGACGCGCACAGTGGATATAATTATGCAGCTCGATTTGGAGGATGAAAAGATCCTCCAAGGAGGATATGGAGAGACTCGTCAGAAAATGATGGAGATCCTCGTAGCATTAGGCAAGGTGTTTGGTGCAGACAAGCTCATCCCTATTGCGAGTGCCCAGGTGAGCGGCGCATCCTACAAAACTATCGGAGAATGGGGGCTCCGCTGGCTCGAGAGTCTCCATGCGAAAGTGGCGGTGCCTACAGTATTGAATCCAATTGGCATGCCGCGGGAGACCTGGGATGAACTGGGAATCAGCAGGGATTTTGCGGAGCGGCAGCAGGCGATCATAAATGCATACAGGCAGCTGGGCGTAAAGATGGAGTGTACCTGTACTCCCTACTATCTTCAGCTCACTCATTACGGGGATCATCTTGCCTGGGCCGAGTCCTCTGCGGTGGTGTATGCGAACTCTGTTATAGGTGCTAGAACCAACCGTGAGGGTGGGCCGGGGGCTCTTGCTGCGGCGATCATCGGGAAAACCCCCGAATATGGCCTCCATCTTCTAGCAAACCGAAAGCCAGATGTAATGGTAACGTTGGATGGTGCATGTACTCTAAAGAATCGGGGGGATGTGTATGGCGCGATCGGTTACATCGCGGGAAAACGAGTCGAAAATCGTATCCCACTCTTTTCAGGAATACGTCCTCGACGGGATGATTTGAAGGCTCTTGGTGCGGCGATGGCCGCAACCGGGACAGTGAGCCTCTTCCATATAGAAGGCCTGACCCCGGAAGCGCGGATCTTCAAGTTTATGCGTACGGGACTAGAAGAAATTGTTATCGAGGCACATGAAGTCGACGCACTCTTCCAAGAAATGGATGTTGATGCTGTGGCCATCGGCTGCCCTCATTGTTCTGCTATTGAGCTGGAGGAAATTGCCTCTTCTCTTGATGGAAAAAAAGTGAAAAAACCCCTCTTTGTGTTCTCTTCCGACCGGGTCTTGCACACGCATCATGCAGCGGTGGAGAAAATTACACGATCGGGAGCGAAAGTAGTCCCTGACACCTGCATGGTGGTCTCCCCCATCATGGAACGATACCGGACGGTCATGGTTGACAGTGGGAAAGCTTTTGCGTATGTGCCCGATATGTGTGGGGTGCTTGCACGAATCGGTACGCGAAAAGAGTGTATCCGAGTCGCGACATCTTAACTGTGTCATGCTGATTTTCTCCTGATAAGGAGATATTCTCTCTTACGACCACTACATTACGTTATCGAGAATCCTCATCCATTCCCAAAAATGATACAGAGATCTTAGAATTCGTCTAAGTCATAACTTAATTTTTTTCCATTTGGTAGATCTACCTGTTCTATACGATTCTTCCATCCACACAATCTGCTCAGCTCTCGCTGCAGAAATCGGTCCCGTCATGGTAGAGACCCAGATACACAGTGCATTCCTTGATCTCCTCCATGCGGGAGGTATGCTCATTCCGGAAAATATACCAAATATTATCGCAGTGGAAAGCTTCGCATTACCAGTCATTCAAGGATTTGGATTAATATTCCGGTCAGATTTTTTTTAGTATGGTGATCTTTTTCATTTTTTTCTTCCTTCCCTTGTAATGCCATTCCAAAAGATCTTTTTAAGTACCTGGACCCTAATCCAGGCCATCCGGTGGTCCCTAGAGATTTTCTGTCGGTCGATGGCACGGGTCATTTCGGTACCATGATAAGTAGTGGTCCGATATGGTTTGAAGAATCCTTAGCAGATCCCGATCACCTCTGAATCGGCATGATGGAGTTGGATTTTGGATAAAATGATAAATTTTTTTTCTAGGTTCACTAACACGCAGGGCCAGCGGATTTGGATGGTTGGAATACCAGGGACCCTTCCTGAACTGTGCAATAAAGTCTTTACTGTGGATCTCCCAACCCCTTATTCACTGATATTCCTCATATGACGCCTTCCTCCTTTCCCCGAATCCTCGTCTTGGCAGGAACCCTTGTGGGCTGCACCATCATTGCAATATACGTCGGATTTCTGCTCCATATCAGTGTCATCTATACCTATCTCTTCTATATTCCGATCGTGCTGGGGGGGTTGTGGTATCCCAGCAAGGGAGTATTTATCGCCCTTTATCTGGGGATACTCCATCTGAGTATTGAATTTGGGAGTACAGGGATACTGGAAATCTCTGTGGTAGCCCGCAGTATAAGTTTTCTTGCCGTTGCAATCATCATAGGATATATAGCCGGCAGGATGCAGATGAAAGACCGAGCTTCCCTAGAGTACCTTTCCAGCTATGCACAGAGAATTCGTTCCCCGCGATCTAGGATTCAGAGTACGTTCGATGGGATCCGCATGTCCCTGGGCATGGACATGGACATCGAACGGATGTGGGAAAAGCGAGATACGGCTGGACTTATCCGAGCACTCGAACATCAGAATACTGAGGTTCGTTACCAGGCAGCGAAAGCATTAGGAACCCTGCATGATCCTAGCTCGGTGAATCGTCTTGCTAAGGCATTGCGGGATCCAGATTGCGGAGTGCGGTGGAAAGCTGCCGAGGCACTCGGGAAGATAGGTGATCCAGCTGTCCCATTCCTTATCGATGCCCTCCAGGATCCAACAGCCGATATTCGTTGGCGTGCCGCATTAGCCCTTGGTGATACCATAGCAGCTGAGGCGATTCCTGCACTCATTATTGCTCTCAGGGACGAAGACCGGTATGTTCGAGAAAGAGCGATCATCGCCCTGGCCAGTTTCCATGAATCTGCTCTCATCTCTCTTTCTCAGGCACTGAATAGGGAGGACGAACGCATCCGTGCAGGAGCTGTTCGGGCACTTGGTCTCCTCGGAAAACCCGCGACAGAATTGTTACTCCATGCTCTGCAGAAGGAAAAAGATGCGATCGTCCTCTCTGCGTTGGAGGAGGCTTTTGTAGATATGGGTCGTGAGTCTGTAAAACCCCTTCATCAGATTCTCGAAGGTTCGAAGGATACTCCAGCTCAGGAGGTTGCTATTCGGGTTCTCAATCGCTGGAAGATATTCGCTGTTACGGATGGAGAAGGGAATGATGTATAAACTCCACAGTCCCAGACCGCATCCCGAAAAGGTCTCGTCAAGTTATATCGCCTGTTTTCTGAATAGGGCCAATCCATCTGCATACGACCGCAATTCCGCCGCACTCGGATTTGAAAAATCCGCAACAAAGTTCCACTGATTCATTGAATCCAAATGATTTAACTTTTCGTCATCCAAAGATAGGGTGTGTTCGGGAGGTATAATTTTCCCCTGGCCATTAAAGAAGGCAACCTCACCTTACAGGTGGAGAAGAGGAATGGATTCTTACTGTACATGCGGGATCTACAGGGAGACCGCAAAGAAAAGCTGATAGGTTCAGATATCAACCAGATCATAATTCACCCGATAGTACCAATTACTATACCTAAACAAATTTCGTTATATCTGGAGATATCTTTTGATCCTATATTCGTTGGACCCACTTCAAAAGTGATCGCTTATCTAACCTTCCCGATCGAAATTGGAGTGTTTCTCGAATCAGGATCCACGATAGAGCTTCTTGATACCTTTTCATTTGTCTCATCGAAATACTCCCTCTACGGAACCCCCAAAACAGGCGTCATTACGAAATGGTACAAAAGCAAGATTTTTTCGGACGTACCTCCTACCGATTATCGAAAGGTAGGCGTCCTCAAACTGATCATAAATAATCCCCTACGGGATTTTGCAGAGGTATCCCGAGCAGTATTCAATGGACGCGGCATGGTTCTATTCTTTGACAATCGGATGGTTGCAATCCATGCACAAATGTCTATCCAGAGCTCGCTCGTGGCAGAGACCAATTTTTTTGAGACCTCGTTTCAGTCAGGGATGGAAAAATCTATCGAGCTCCTGAAAGCAAAACAGTTAACGCTGGCCGGAGTAAATAAAATTCGCCAGTTGAGCGGTGTAGAGGGAAACAAATTCTTCATGGATGCGGGATACTCATGATTCTCGATACCGTCATCTACAGGGATGTAACTCTCTGGAACCTGGTCGTTGTTGTAATTATCCTCGGAATATCATCGATCGTCATCCAGATCATCAATCTGAACCTGAAGAAAGCGCTCTCTGATAAAATACGGAAACATGAACTGGAAGTACTTTTAAAGGTTGTCAGGTACACTATTATCTTTCTCGCTGTCATCTCTGTATTACCCTTGCTGAGCATCGATCTCACTGGTCTTCTCCTGGCGGGGGGATTTGCTGGTCTCGTAATTGGATTTGCCAGCCAGAGCGTGGTATCAAATCTCATATCCGGAATCTTTCTTGTGATTGAGAGACCTATCAAGATTGGAGATGAGATTGCAATAGGAGAGATAGAAGGGTATGTGGAGGACATCCGGTTTCTCTCCACGGTTGTGAGATCCTATGATGGGACTTATATTCGACTCCCAAACGAGAAGGTCTTTACTTCCGTTATCACCAATTATGTGGAGGACGTGGCGAGAAGAATCCTGTATCCTATCGGTATTTCCTATCGCGATGACGTCACCCGTGCAACCGGGATCATTGAGGGGGTGCTGGCATCGAACCCGTATGCCCTGAAAAACCCGGCACCCAATATCTATGTAGACTCCCTTGGAGAGAATAGCGTAAATATCGTGGTACGGTTCTGGACCCCCTCCACAGAATATACAGGAGTAAAAAATGAACTATTGTGGAGAATGAAAGAGGCTTTGGATAAGGCGAAGATCGAATTCCCTTTCCCACAGCGCGTTATCTGGTTCAAAGATGAAAAATCACAAGAATCTATCTCACCAGAGAGAGCCCCAAACCATGAAGAGGAATCAAAATCTGAGTAAATATCTTTCCGATCTCCGTTCATCAGATCTCCAAATGCGTCATGCGGCAGAAGACGCACTTGCCACTCTGGGGAAGATAGTAGTAGAATCCCTCGTCCAATTTCTCCAAGAAGAAAAGGAGAGTGAACCGAAGTGGTATGCGGCCAGAGCACTTGCGAGGGTTGGCGAACCCGCAGTAGGTGCTCTCCTTGACCTCCTTCATATAGATTCCCGTGATGAGGTACGCCGTTATGCGGCGGCAGCCCTTGCCGAGATGAAGAATCCTGCCATTGCGGAGATCATTTCTCTCCTGGGAGAGCCTGACCCGAAACTGCGGCGATACGGGATGATGATCCTATGCAGGATCGGAGCACTTGCCGTAGAGGCTTTAAAGGCCGCATCCCAGGATAATGACGGAATGCTTGGACAGTGTGCCCAGTATACTCTCCTGCACATAGGCATACAACCACGGCAGGAGTAAAAAGCTTCCTGGAATCCAACAGGTTAAATCGTCCCGTGACCATCTGAGTGATAATGGAACTCTCGCCGTCGATGCAGGAGTATTTTTCCCTTCTCGAAGGGCACCTGTTGCGGGTAATCAAGGCAGCCGAGTATGCACGCTCTCTTGGACGTGACCCTCAGCGGGCTATAGAGATACCTCTTGCGAATGATCTTGCAGGCCGGGTGGAGGCACTACTGATGATCCGTGGTGTATCCACCGCGATTCGCGAGCGGGAAGCGGTGATGTCCCGTGAGGAATCTGCCCTCATCATCAGTGAGGATTTCATCCAACGGCGTTTCGGGGAGAAGAGGAGAGAGGAGATTCTCGAGCATGCGATACGGACAGCAATGGCGATGCTCACAGAGGGTGTGGTAGCAGCGCCCACAGAAGGTATCGCAAAAGTGGGCATCGGGAAGAATGATGACGGGAGTGAATATCTGAAGATCTATTATGCGGGCCCCATCAGGAGTGCCGGTGGGACTGCCCAGGCCCTCTCCGTGCTAGTGGGAGATTTCGTCCGTCGTTCCTTGAAAATCGGCAAGTATCAACCCCGACAGGAAGAGATTGAACGGTATATCGAAGAAATACGTCAGTATAACACCCGCCATAATCTCCAGTACCTACCAAGCGAGAAAGAGATACGTCTCATTGTCTCGAAGTGCCCGGTATGCGTCGATGGAGAGGGTACGGAGGACGAAGAAGTAAGTGGGTATAGAAATCTTGAACGGGTGGAGACGAACAGCATACGCGGCGGAATGGCACTCGTTATTGCAGAAGGGATTGCCCTGAAGGCACCCAAAGTGCTCAAGCATGTAAAGAAATTGGGTATTGATGGATGGGACTGGTTAGGGGAACTTTCAGGGGCGGCAAAGGGGCCTGAAGAGGTTACGGGCATACAACCACGTGATAAATATCTGCGCGATATCATCGGGGGAAGACCGGTGTTTGCCCACCCCATGAGAAAGGGAGGGTTCCGTCTGCGATATGGTCGGTCCCGGAATACCGGGTTGGCCGCTGCGGGGCT
>JAJRCP010000073.1 GCA_028678885.1 Methanomicrobiales archaeon | reverse complement strand
GTGCAGCACATGGTAAACCCTGCGGTGCCTGCTATCCGGAGAGCCAAAAGCTATCGTCTGGTTTACGGTCTCACCATTCAGGACCTTGCTCCACTCATCGATTTCTCTTCTCTGCTCCTCAGGAATACCTGAGAATAACTCGATCATACTGGTGCCAATGGTGAGGTCCTTGCCGGTGAGTCTTTTTATCTCTCTCTTATAGGGCCGGTTGAAAAAGATATACCGTAAGTTCGTATCCTGCACTGCGATAATCACATCCGTTCCTTTTGTAACAGCTTCCAGCAATTCCTGAGCCTGTAAAAGGTTATCCTCGCTGTACCGCAGGGCTTCTTCGATAAGCTTTTGTTCGGTCAGATCCACGGTAGCGATACCAATCCCGCTAATATGCCCGTTTCCGTCGCGAAGGGGTTCAAGGTAGAGATCAAGGAAAAGACGTTTGCCATTCATGGTGATCCAGATCTTTTCATGGATCTCCCTGCCTGTCTGCAGACACGCACGTTTCAGTTCTATCAACCGCGCAGCATCCTCCGGTATGAAGATATCCGAGTCTTTCTTCCCCCTAACTTCATCAGGCTGGATAGTACGCTGGTTGTATGCCCATTGAAAAACGAGGTCGGTATCCTGGATCGCAACTGATACCGGAGCGTTCCTGAGGGCCAGGCGGAATCGCTCCTCGCTCTCCCGCAGTGCCTCTTCCGCGAGCTTCTTATCGGTGAGATCCACGGTCGCCAAACCAATGCCCGAGATCTCCCCGTCTCGACCCCTGATCGGTTCACAGGAGAGATCAAGGTACATCCGCCGGCCGTTGCTGGTCACCCAGTTCTCAGTATGCACTTCCTGACCAGACTCAAGAATTCTGCGCTTGAGGGGGAGGAGCCATGCAACATCTTCCTTGGCGAAGAGATCGGCATCCGTCTTTCCGACAATCTCATCCGGGCGCCGGGTCTGCTGGTTGTAAGCCCACTGGTAGACAAGGTTGTGATCCTGCACTGCTACCGAGACCGGAGCATTCCTGAGGGCAAGGCGGAAACGCTCCTCGCTCTCCCGGAGTGCGGTCTCAGCATTCTTGCGCCCGGAAATATCCCGCATATAGACATCCACTCCTCCTTCCCTACCCTGCATGAATACCTCGTACCAGAGCCCATTCAATGGCGACAGCGCCTCATAATGTTCAAGGGTATGTTTTTTTGCCGCATTGAGGTAATACTGGTGGATTCGCGTTTCAACGAGTAACGGGTAGAGTTCCCATATGACCCTTCCGAGCAGCTCGGATGCAGGCCGGCCGAAAGGAGCCTTCTCGGCCGCAGGATTTACCGTGGTGAAACGCCACTGGTTATCCAGAGAATAAAACGTATCTGCAATGCTCTCAAGGATTGAAGAAGTCCTCATATGGGCTTCATGGAGCGCTTCTTCTGCCCGTTTGCGATCCGTGACATCGTGCGCAACAACCAGAGTCCCTCCCCCGGCTTTATTATTCAGTCTGACGTTGAGGGTTACCCATATCGTACGTCTGTCACGCCCAATGATCCGGTACGCAACGGACTCGTCGATATCATCACCGGATAATCTTTTCCTGACCCGTTCCCGGAAACGAACTTTACTTTCATCGTCCAGGATATCGAAGGGGTTCATTTCCATCAATTCTGACTCAGTGTAGCCGAGGATGGTGCACATGGTTTCATTGACCCTGTGGAACCTGAGTCCGTCAGCTGATATCTCGTAGATAGCGGCAGGTGCATGCGAAATGAGCTCCCGGTACTCCTCCTCACTTTTCCGGAGCGCCTCTTCTGCCCATTTGCGTTCAGTGATATCCGTCAACAGGGAAACGGTTCTCAGGTAACAGCCCTTACTGTCGATTACCGGTGAAGCGCTGGAAATTACCCAGAGATCAGATCCGTCTTTGCGATGGAACTTAAACTCCCTCCGCGTGGGTATACCGCTCCTGAGATCAACTCCGGTTTTCTGCCTCATCTGTTCCTGATCTGAACAAAGAAATTCCGAGGGGGTTTTGGTGAGCATCTCCTCAACCGTATATCCCAGCATGTCCGCCATCCGCTGGTTGACGAGTATGGTTTTTCTCTCTGCATCAGTGATCCAGATGCCTTCGTTCGCCGTTTCAAAAATGATACGATACTTTTCTTCGCTCTCCCTGAGCAATTTTTCCGCAACGCTGAGCTCTTCCAGACTCTGGTGAAGTTCTTCCTGGGATGCAACGATTTCTTCATTGAGCTGACTGAGGATTTCGTTCTTGCGCTTCAGGTCATCATCTGCTTTTCTCTGTTCACTGATGTCGTGGCTCGCGCCTATGAACGCGATGAAGTTCCCGTCACCATCCAAAACAGGAGCAGCGTTAGCATAGACAGGAAACCGACGACCGTCCCTGTGGTGTACAAAATACTCCCCGGACCAGATCTCCCCCTTCAAAAGTGTATTCCCGATTGCCTGGATCTCGTTCGCAGTAATCTCCGGGTTTGTCAGATCAACAAGATTGTGGCCAAGCGCCTTCTCTGGTGTCCAGCCGTACATGTCGGTCGCTGCTTTGTTCCAGTAGATGATCCTGTTGTCTGTATCAGCAGCAACTACGGCATCGCCTACCGCATCAAGCATGCCAGCCCGTAACCGAAGCTGTTCCTCATCAAAACTACGGTCCGTTATCACCACGCTGATCTTTGTATTCTCATCATTGGAAAGAGGGGTCATGGAGATGAGAGCGGGGAGGGATGATGACCCGTGCCGGATACGTACCCGAATCCTGCCCGGTCCTCTCTGGATTTCCCGTACAGCATTCTCAATCTCCAGGCAATACTCAGGACAGATGTAATCGAAGATGGATGTTCCTGGCAGCCTGTCCAGGGGCAGTTTCACCATATCAGCAAACCGGGTATTGGCGTAGAGGATCATCCCGGAACGGGAGACGTTCAGTACCCCTTCCCGGATATTTTCAACGAGGATCTGGTACGGGTGATCGGCCCCTTCGAGCGTGTAGATCTGCCGGGTGTCTCCTTTTTCAACGACTATCGCGTCGACTTCCCCGGAACGGATTGCATCAATTGTCTCTTCGAGCTCCCGGATCCTTTCACGCAGCTCCCCGACTTCTTTGGTGGAGTCTGGACTTGTTCGTTTCGTGCCTTTTCCTCCTGCTGTGGCGTTTTTCATGGGAATCGCTTATTGACGGGGTATCAGGTCGAGCCCGACAAGCACTTTTTCCTTGCGGGTCATATCCCCGATAACTCTCCGCAAGGGGAGCGGGAGCTTCTTGATCAGGGTGGGTGCTGCGAGCACGAGATCGACCGGGTTCTTCGCCTTGTCCTGGTAGATGTCAATCACTTCAAGTTCGTACCTTCCGGTAAGATACTCTTCGCAGATCTTCTTCACGTTCTCAACTGCTGTCTGTGACCGGGGATTATTTCCCGCGATATAGAGCCGGAGGACGTAATGATCGGTCTTCCGCTTTTTGAGAGCTCCTTCGAACTCGGCCGTCACATCCCCTTTTATCTTCTTCTGTGCCCCGGGTGTCATGTCATTCTGCCTTCCGAAGGT
>JAJRCP010000072.1 GCA_028678885.1 Methanomicrobiales archaeon | reverse complement strand
CGGGCTTACAATGGCGATCTCCGTTCCTACCAAGGGAGAGATGGTCACTGTCCCCATGAGTGGTTTTCCCACAGACCGGAGGAGATCTATATCCTCACGGGGCACGATCGCCTGAATAATCACATCGCCTGCGATCACCTGCCTCTGGATGATATGGCCTCCGAGATCTTCGATCAGCTCGATCATCTCTTCGTGCCGATAGATTCCTCCCGCATACGTGATGGGTTCAAAGATCATAGGAAACTCCCATAAGAGCGAACTTTTCTTTCACCAGATTTGTGACCATTTCATCGTCAAGCGTATCTTCGCTTGCGACGTACCAGAACAAATCCTTACTCACGAACTGCCGCCTAACTTTAAATCCCTCTGGGGCCGCATACTGGAGGGCATAGACCAGGTCGCTGTAGATCCCGATACTCGGGTCAGCTACAACCATCTCCTCTAGATCATTGTCAATACTCTCTTTCGATGTGATTATTATCGTGAATCGATCGGGCTGTTCCACACGTTCTTTTCCATATCGTTCCTGTAGAACAGAGAGCAGCGGAGCGAGATATGTCTCATCGCTAATGGAGATGACTGCTTTATGGTCCTCAATTTTTACGGAACCGGTATCCCGCACCCTTACGACGGAAGGCAGCTTCTTGATTACCCCCACAGCCACAAAAATTGGCACACGGGGATCCACAAATACGTGCAATCTGCTGATGATCTTAATAAGATCTAGATCCTGGAGAACGATGCCGATAATCTTCTGGTAGTATTCTGCCCCAACAATTTCAGGACTTTCCACCTGAAAATACTCCAGTGCGTCCATCTATTCTCCTTTGATAAACCCACTGGCAAGGAGAGCGGAACCGACAGCACCGATATACTGAGAGTAACGAGGAACGATGATTCGGGTCTGGAGGAGTTCCCCCATTGCGTGGACTAGGCCTTCGATGAGCGAGGTTCCTCCAACCATGATCACCGGCTCTTTGATCTCGATTTCCTGGAGCTGTTGTTCGAATACCTGTTCTGCCACGCTGTGGCAGGCGGCGGCAGCGACATCTTGGGGAGTGCTCCCCGCGGCGAGAGCATTCACGAGACTCTGCGTTCCGAAGACAATGCAGTAACTGTTCATCGGTACACGCACTGCTTTTCCTTTCATCGCGAGAGGCCCCAATTCGGTGATATCAACCCCAAGCCTCTTCGCCGTCATCTCCAGGAACCTACCACTTGCCCCGGCGCAGATACCGCCCATGGTGAATGTACCGGGAATACCATCGTGAACGGAGATAGCCTTGTTATCCATCCCTCCGATGTCAATCACAGTGGAAGTCCCCCGTTGCCTATCGGAAAGATACACTGCGCCTTTGGAATTTACGGTTAGTTCCTCCTGGATAAGGTTGGCATTTAGATGGTTGCCCACGAGATATCTGCCATACCCGGTTGTCCCTACTGCCTGGATGTCCTTTCTCTGAATATCTGCCTCTTCCAGAGCTGCCTTCACCGCCGCGTCGGCACTTCCCACCACCTCAATCGTAGGAAGCCATCCTTTCCCGATAATAACGTTATCCTTCATCACTATCGCTTTCGTAGTACTGGATCCGCTGTCCACACCGAGGGTGATTCCTTCCTGTTTCTCGCGGGCAAGCAGTGCTCTGCGGCGTGCGATAGTAGTAAGGGCTTCCATGCGGGTAAGAAGAGTTCCAGAGGTTGTTCGTTCGGTGAAGGAGTAACTCACCACCGGGAGGAGAGATTTATCGTGGATATACCGGCGGAGCTCGTTTCTGACGATGGCCCCTTCTGCACACCGAAAGCAGGTGCAGATAAATACCGCATCGGCTTCGATACGCCCTTCCACGAGAGCCTTGGCACGGGCGATTGAGAGGCGGAGATCCGGACTTGCTACCTCGAGTCCCACGATATCAAAATCTCGGATGATATCCTTGAGAGCGATATCAGGGTGAAAAATTTCCGCACCTACGGCTCTTGCAGCCTCATTGATCTCTTCCTGGATACCACTGTATTCCGGTCCGCAGGAGAGCTGGGCAATTCTCACCGGGACTGTCATGATTTCTTTCCTCCCAGAGATGCCAGAAATTCGCGCAGTGCGGTCACAAACTTTTTGCCCTCCTCTTCGTCCCGTGGATAGCGGAGTTCAAGCGTGGGAATGTGACGGTTTCGTACGAGATATTTTATCAGCTCATTGGTCCGTGCACAACCCATGCATCCAAATGCGAAATCGGCATCAGTAATAATGATGGCTGCTTCAGCTTCTTCCATCTGCGGACCGAGAATCGCCATTCGACCCCGTACACCACTCGGGACCTCGACTGCGGCATACCGGAGCCCTTTCTTTGGTTCTTCAGGACTGATCTGAAGGGGTGGAGATTCAATGCTCGGGGTCTGGATCCGTTCCCTGATGGAAAGGGCTGAACCTAGCGGCTGGTGGCCGAACCGCTCGACCATGTCTGAAAGAATGAGGCTCGTCATGGGATAGATCAGTACTTTTACCATGTTACGGCTCCTGGGATTCCATCAATCTTTGAAGAATCTGGACGTCTAGTTTCGCTCTCTTCTCCACCCCCATCGGTTCCTGTGACTTTTCAGGAGAGACCTCGAGACCATAGGAGACGTACCGAAGTAACGGGATTTCATACTCATGGCCATGAAATCCAGGACGCGCCCCACCAAGATTCGCCCGGCATCGCCGTGGATCACCCGGGGGAAAACCTCGGTCCTTGATAAAGATATGGTTGGGATCGAATTCCCGGATCTGTCGGATCAGTTTCGCAACTTCCTCAGGTTTTCCGGTGACCTGGAGTCCAAAGCAGGTCTCTTTAACCATCAATCCCTGGGAAATTTCGTACGCCTTCAGTGCCAATTCTTCCGGAGTGATGTCCGGTGAATCCACAAACACATACTTGGTGATCGTTCCTACATGAGTGGGGCGGTATTCTTTCACACGGATGCCTCCTTGACATACAGGATCTCATTTTCCTTGAGCTTTTTCAGCTTTTCCGGCTCAAGAATGGTGCCGATGATATTGGTCGCCTCAAAGACCTCTCCCGTCGGACCAAACTCGCTATTATCCGATAATCGCACACCAACAGTCCCGGTTCCTTTTCGGATTTCATTCGTCACTCCAATCTGGAAAGCGGGGACTTCAGAGGGAGGGGTATTCTCGGGGAGTATTTTTACTTGCCCGGTCATCGGAGTTTTTAACAACACCACATCTTCAAACGTAAAAAAAACATGAAGCTTTCCAATGGAACGGAACCTGAGACCGGTCATATCACGAAAGATAT
>JAJRCP010000071.1 GCA_028678885.1 Methanomicrobiales archaeon | reverse complement strand
TGGATTAGCGTATCTCTCAAATCGATATTTGAGAATTCGGTCTTATTATTTATGAAACGGACATTACCGGTACCAAGAACATGTTTAACCACAATTGGAAAATTCTGGAGATTTTCCGGAGATGAATAAGTTTGGGGGATTTGAATACCACATTCTTGGGCAAATTCCATAGATTTCTTCTTATTTAAAGCAATTTGCATCGCGTTAAAGTCGGCAACAGGAATATGTGCAATCTCATTTAATATTTTCTTATTTCTTGAAACAGCTACATTCGCGTTATATCCGACAGGTAAAATAACATCTACCTTGTGTTTCATCCCGTATTCCATTAAAAAATCAATAAACTCTTGCTCATTTTGTGGATTGGGATATAATAACCGCTCATTACAAAATTTTGAATGAAATGAAAGAGCTGAAGGAGAAGTTGAACCGGCGATGACATAGTGCCCTTTACTCCCCAGACTCCGGACTGCAGCCAGCGTGTGCTTATATTCTGCATCAGTTACGAGAATGTTCATTATCCCACCATTGGCAAATAGTATTCCCATTGGTTATCCAAGCATTTTTTTTAGAACAATATTCTAATATTTTTACATACAATTTTCTCCAATCATTTAATAAATTATTATTATGCCATAGAATAGTTAAAACACCCTGGCATCGCTCAATTTCTTGAGTCACTCTCAAAAATAATTCCCAAGCTTGATTCATATTCAATCTCATATACGTATTGAAAAAAGTCATATCCATCATGATTAGTGGAATCTCAATAATATCGATAACAGATTGGGAATCAATATTAAATGGTCTAAAAGGATGGCACATCCCATTTCGAAATCCGATACAATCGGCGTAGCCAAGGGTGGAATCATATTTAAATCCGGCCTCTTTTAAGTATTCCCATGTAGAAGGGACATTGAAGCGGAGATAATGATTCCGATAACCTTGAACAGGTCTATTCAACATTTTTTCCAGTTTTTTCTTTTTCTCTCTCATTTTCTCGGGATCTGAAAATGTGGTATGACCCCCATGAAGGCCCACCTCACCCCCCCTATCCACGATTTCTCCAATTTCTGAGCCAAGATCTTCAATATTATAAAAATAGTCTTGATCCTCGGGATTCTCAGCCATAAAAAAGAATGTACTTTTTGAATTATATTGTTCTTCCAATGCCATGATATCGATAAAATTACAGAAAGGAATCTTCTTCGAATGGAGCGAGTAGAGCCCTTGTAATGATTCTGGAATATTTCCTCTTTTTAAATTTCTGATGGCTGAGTGCCCCTTTGTACGTATCGATTCATAGATAATATCGATATCATGTGTAAGACAGACAGCGAAAGGTGCATTATCGGGATATTCTACTGAAAAACCGTGCTCACTTAAATATTGAGAAGCTTTTGGCATGAAAATATCGCGATTTTTACTTGCATAATAAGGGAATCTGCCATAAGTATCCAGGAGTTGAGGATAATATTCTTCTTTGCAGGTGAATAAATCCCATATTGAGGTATCCATCTGGAGAATTTTGTAAATATCCATGGTTTTTCTCTTTAGTTTGGGATTTTATTATTTTTATCGCTTATTATATTTAGTCATGTCTTCAGTAACCTTGAACTTTCAGGACGATTAATTCTCATTGTTCCTCTTATATCAGGGTCCTGGGATCTCCCCTTCCGACAAATCGATCCCAACAAGTTTTATATGTTGGTACACACCTGTTTTAGTGATGCACTTTTTTAATAAATTATTAAAGCCTGTTAAATCTTCTTTCCATCAGAATAGCTCGAATAATGCCTTATTTTACCTAGTTCTCTTGGTAGCCATCTTATCCCTTGGATACGTCCTCCCTGATTATATCTTCCAGAATCCGATGGGGAGCGACGCCTTCACCCATACCTATAATACGCTCAGGATGTCCGAGTCCCGTTCGCTCTTTGATTTCTATGAAAAATCATTCAGTGCAGAATATCTGGGATATGATTATCCCATCGGCGTATGGTACTTCGGTGCTATTCTCATGAAGGTCACCGGACTTGATGCATTTGATTTCGCGGTGACCTTCATCATTCTCATTCTCATCATTTCACTCTTCATCTTTTTTGCGTATGCCCAGAAATTAATCCACTCAGCCGAGATCTCAACGTTAGCCCTGGTATTTTTCGTATCCATGCCCCTTTTTGTCCTGAATCTGCTGATCTATTCATCCCGGCAATTCGTGATGATCTTTCTTCTTGCCATCATGTATTTCACGGTACAGAAGTTCGATATAAAAACTGCAATCATAATGGTTCCGTTGGTATTTGGAATCGTCTTCAGCCATACGGGTACATACATATTTCTCGTTATGTTCTCGACCACGCTCTTCCTTGCATCAGCGATAATCTGGAGGAAGTTCGATGCCAGCATGTTCTATCTTGCAGCGATATCCTTCTTTATTTACGTCTTTTCGGTCAGGGCCTTCCCCTTCATCCTGCCGCAGTATGTCGATAAGGGACGGCTGATTCTCACGATATCGACCTGGCTCTCCTCGCTCCTCAAGGTAACTTTCGTAAAAGAAATCGGGATCATCATCTATGAAAATCTCTTCGTCGGGAATAATTATATCTATGCGTTATTCTGGACCTCCATGATCTTCGCCCTCGGGAAGCTGTGTATCGAGCTCCACGACTCTTTCCGCCGATTACCCCTCCGGAGGTTCCATGCCATCCCCCTCATCGGCGATATTGAGCATCTTTCTCACGGTATTGCCATGACACCCATCTGGGTTGGCCTGGTTCAGACACTCTTCTCAGTGCCCGGGTTCTTCAAGATCGATTGGCGGGGTAAGGGCATCACTCTGGCGCTCTTCGCAGCAGCGGTCCTTCCCGGCGCAATGCAATCCGGAGGAGGCACTGGTTCCCTGCGCGAGATATATTACCTCTATCTCATCATACCCATCACTGCAGCGATCGGATTTTACTCAATCCGGTTGAGATTGAGGCGATCCTTGACGCTGATCCTCTATCTCATCATCTTTTTAACGCTCATCATTACGCCTATTATCGGGAATCTGCATTATCAGCCGGATATCAGCGGGACAAAGAACGAGGAGGAGAACCTGCTCTGGCTGGGAGGAATAGGAGTTCCCACAGAAGGTGCTGTGCCCCTCTATTACCGGGAAAGGATCAACTTTTATGCTCACAAGCTCACCCCGAGTGTTCCGTCGGGTAGTGAGACAAGGAGGTTTACGACAGATTTGAGAAATGCCCTCTTCTCACCCGGATCCGAGTGGTATACCCAGGATCTCTACTCTTACAACATCAGATACCTGATAGCGTCTGAGAAGATCTATGGGGGTTTTCTCAAGAATTACTCTGACTTGAAGGCGGATACCAATAAACGCCTGGATAAAATCTATGCATCGGATAATCATTATGGCCTCTACCAGTATATCCTCGATCCAGTCCGGCCGAATCCCGAAACCCAATCCGGTGGAGGATTAAATTTCATTGAGAATACCCCGGCAATCCAGGAGTTCGGTCCCGTTTTCCTCATTGAAAATGATTATTACCGGATGAAATTGAGCCGCGACTCCCCCCAGATACGGTTCATCGGGACCAGAACCCAGAACGCCCTGGGAGAGGGGTACATGCAGGATACCGTGAGAATATCACGGCCGGGAGATAGTGGCGATACTACGGTTTCATTGGAAAATATTGAATACGGTGACATTATTGTGGATGGAAACAGGCTGCAATATAAGGCGCTTATAACAATAGGAAAAGCAAATGAACGTCTCGGTACTCTCCTCGTTACGTATACATTTTATCAAAAAGCAATAAAACGGGAGATTATATTCGCTAATGACTGGATGAATACCGGGGAATCTCTCGGAATAGATTGCAGGAACACAATCTTTGCACCTGCCACGGAATTTCAATTTAATCAGATCACGGGCGCAGCCAAAGAAAAGACCATGAATAAGGTTGTGTATCCCTCGATGGACATGGTACTCCTGAAGGACAGGATATTTGATCAGATATACTACAAGGAAGACTCTACAGGCCTCCTGCGCCAATTCGGTGATTCGGCCCCCTATCCTTCGAGTATCTCCTACCGTGGATCAACCCTCTACGATTACACCCTCGTCATTACCAGCGCAACTTCGACGGTCGCACCTTCCGAACCCATGCATCTGGTCGAATATTTTGCCATAGGTGATAGGGCCACAGCAGAGCAGCATATCTCAAGTTATACGTCCATCTCGCCATATCTCTTCCCCGATGCACAGATTCCCATGGTTATGGTGGGATTCGGTGACTGGTATAAGGCTCCAGACTATACCTTAAGTGCCCAGCAGATCATTGAGAAGAGCAATCTCACATACGGGGAGATCAATCCAGCGAATCTCCCTGCAGCGAACTCGGCAATTGAACCGATCGGTTATGCCAGCTCCAAAAACCCAGCAGTGTTCGCGAGCATCAAGGAGCGATTGAATACAAATGGCATGGCATTCAACGCCTTCAGTTATAACCTGAATGCGGTGGGTACATTGATCAACCAGAATTACACATTCCTCCTCTCGAAGGTGGTCTCTCCCCCCTATTACGAGCTCAACCGTGAAGGAGTGAGAAATCCGAAGCTCGCATACTACCATGGAAATGAAACGGGACTGGTCCTGGTTCCCGTGACACGACCTTTCAGCTCCATCATGGGTCCCCTGTCAGATGTTAGTGAAGCTTTCAGTCAGTGGAGGGAGACCCTCGATTCGGTATTTATTGATGGAGGGATGGCAGTCTATTTCTGGGATATGGATGATATCGGGAACCCCGAGTACACCGCTCAATTCCTGCTATTCATCAATAAATCAGAAAGCAAGGGAGCCAGCATCTCTGATCTTGACACCGTGGCAGGACATATCCAGGCGCTTCGGGACGTATCTGTCAATGCAACAAAAGGTCTCGATACGGTGGAACTTGAAGTCGAGAACCGAAATCACGCGGCAATCGAAGGAGTAACTTACTTCATCCAGGTACCGGAAATTGATGGCGCTTGCCCGTACTCCGCGGTGAACGGGACCATATCGAGAAGGAGCCGGCAAACTGGAACATGTAACATTTTCGTCACCTTCAACATTCAGGGGCTCGAAAAAACGAAGGTTACTATTCAGCCAGATATCGAAAGGAAGCAATTTTCCTCTGTTATTCCAGTACTATTTG
Source organism: Methanomicrobiales archaeon (assembly GCA_028678885.1). Taxonomy (GTDB): domain Archaea; phylum Halobacteriota; class Methanomicrobia; order Methanomicrobiales; family JACTUA01; genus JAJRCM01. The sequence goes on along the minus strand of JAJRCP010000071.1, from coordinate 1,188 downwards.
AGGGATCGGGTAAGATAATTGTGAGGGATTCCTCGGGAAATATCGTTCCGAACGCCCATCTGGTCATAGATGGAAGAGTATCTATTTCCAATGCGAAGGGAGAAGCAGCATTCACGGTAAGGCGGGGAACCCATACCGTGAAGATTGAGAAGCCGGGCTATACACCGCTGGAATTCCAGAGTGATGTCAAAGGGCGACTCTTAAAGTTACTGAGTTTATTACAGTGAAAACATAATCGGGGTTCCATTCCTCCACTCACAGGGCAAGAATCCGATATGAATTCTGTAATTGCGCTCATGAAGAGCAGGGTGGGAGGATTGATGCCACGGCGAGATAACAGGAGAAAGTTCTCAAAATCACAACAGAAAGATATTCTTTATCGACAAGGCAATCGTGCGTGAAGATAAGATCGCTCCGGATGGAATATTTGTTGAACGATAAGGAGATACACCTTTAATTCTTGCGAGGATTATATCGGACTTTATGCGCGACCGCCGATATGCATCCCCATATCCTGCTCATTGACACAAGAATATCCAGAGCCGGCCTTGCCAGATGAAATATCTTATCTTCCTGGAAAGGAGTTATGAGTATGACATAGGGATACAGTACAATTTTATACGGTACCCGGAGGAAGTATCCCAGGAGCAATTTTGCATAGGAATAATCATCCGGGTATTTGTCACTGATCAATTTCATTCCGTACTTCGTGAGCGTATAAGATCTGGTGAGTAATTCTTTCAGGGTCAGTCTCTGCCTGTGATAGACGATGGCATTCTCTGCATACCTGAAAAAATAGCCATTTTTCTGGATCTTAAGAGCGATATCAAGATCCTCGGCACTCAATATCTGCGGGTCAAATCCATGCACAAGGGACAAGACATCTCTCCGGTAGGATGCGTTACACCCGCATGGCCCGTTATTTTTCGGCAAAATGTTGTCTCGTCCCGGATCTTCCCTCGTAAAAAGGATATCCCCGTATTTTTCGACGATCCCCTCAGAGTTATATCCCAAAATATTTCCCGCCACCCCGCCAATCTTCTCGTCCGTATAGCCCTTCGAGAGATTCAGGATCGAGTTCTTGTCTGCGATGGCGTCATCGTCGATGAAGCAGACAATTTCTCACGAAGTTTGTGTGATGCCAATGTTTCTTGCTGACGGGAGTCCCTGCCTCTCCTGATAAATATA
>JAJRCP010000070.1 GCA_028678885.1 Methanomicrobiales archaeon | reverse complement strand
TGGGGACATTTGTGGCTTCCAGGAAAGCCGGTGCAATAATGTTTGTATCAAGCTTGATTGGTGCCGCGGTGGCAATTATCCTGGGAGCTCCCTATGATCTGGTGACATTTGGGTTGTTTGGCTATAACTCCGTGCTGACAGGCATGGCGCTCTGGTCCGGCCCATTCACAAAAACAAACAGAACGACTCTGGCCCTTGCTCTCGTTGGAGCCGCGATCACGTCGATCACCTGGATGGCAATTGCTCACGTCATGGGAGACTGGTTTATTCAGGGCGGTAAGGGATATGCCATACCTGGTTTTACCGCAGCATTTGTATTTACGACCTGGGCTATAATGTGGGCGACAAAGAGATGGGGTATTGATATCTGGCCTCGTCCCGCCCTTGCTGACCGTCCAACAAATCTTCTTGAAGCGCATCACCTTGCGAGCGGGGCAGGTGATCTCATCCCGGATAGCGAGAACCCGGCTCTGGTAAAACCCCCCGATTTCAAATGGACGGCGAAAGAGTTCGGGATCGCCGTCCTGAAGGGGGTCTCGCAGGTGACGTTTGTCGAGAACTGGGTGACCGGTGTCTTCTGGGTTGTCGGGCTGGCGCTGAGCTTTGAGCTCGTCATGAATGGGGGTCGTATCCTGACGAACGCCTTTACCACAGGATGGGATCCGTATTCACCGTTATTCCTTGCCGGAGTGATGGCACTGATAGGTTCGGGGATAGGAGCGGCACTCGCGATAATGGTGAAGTTCCCGCTCGCCGAGATAAGGTCCGGGATCCATGGCTATAACCAGGTCCTTGTCATGATCGCGCTCACTAGTTTCCTACCTCTCACCTGGGTGACCTTCCTGTACGCGGTGCTGGCGACGATCGTGTGCACCCTCTTCACTATGCCCGCCATGCAAAATTTCCTTGGAAGATGGGGGATACCCGCATTGACGGCGCCATTTGTATTTACTGCCTGGTTCTTCATACTCGCGGCCCCATATGCACTGAATATTCCGTTCGGGATTGGGTGGGGAAGACCATGAAAAACGAAACTTGTGAAATTGATCTAAATTACCGTATATATCAAAACAATGCCAACAGGATGGGTCCATAATGGCACCGGTACCCCCTGAAAACCTGTTCAACAATCTCTGGGTCCTGCTGAGCGGTGCCCTCGTTTTCCTCATGACGATGTCGGTCGGCCTTCTGGAGATAGGAGAGCTCGGAGAAACCTATAAAAAAAGCCTTTTGAAGACGATAGTGATCATCTGCCTCGGTTTCTTCATGATGGCATTCGTCGGTTTTAATACTGCCTTTGCACCTTGTATAGGTGGACTTATTGGAAATCCACTCTATACCGCACCATTCCTCGGCGGGGTCTCGGTCAACGCCCCCGGGCTCCTCACCGGGATCTGGTGGTCTATGGGGACGGACTTTTTTAATACCGGGGTGACGCTCCCGACCTATTTCTTCTTCGAGACTGCGTTCGCTGCGGTAACCCTCGCGCTCGTGGGCGTAATCGCCCTCAAGAAGATGAAACAAGAAGCATTTTTTCTCTTCTCGATTGTGTACTTCATCATCATCTGGAACCTGCCTGCCGCGTGGATATGGAACCCGACAGGCTGGCTCTACAACATCGGTATGAGAGACTTTGCAGGAGGCCTCGTCGTCCACGGGGCGGCGGCGGCCGCAGGATTCGCCATCGTGTACCAGATCTGGAGGGAGGAAAGGAAGAAAGGTCTTAAAGAGAGCCCCCAAATCCCGATTGATGTGAACCCAGGCTGGATCACTATTGCGATTCTCCTCCTTTGGCTCGGGTGGTTTGGTTTCAACCCCGGGAGCACCCTGACATGGAACCACGAAGCCAATGTCGTCGTAATCACGACTTTTCTCGCTGCTTCCACCTCATTCCTCTCGATGATGTTTTTCAAGTACATGGAGCTGAAAACGAATCCGGGACTCATCTATGCGGCAAATGGGATCCTCATGGGACTTATCGTGATCACTCCCCTCGCCGGATTCGTGAGCCCGTTCAGCTCCGTGATCCTGGGGGTCATTTGCGGACCGCTGTTCATCTTTTCCGAAAAGTTCTTCGCGAAAATGAAATGGTTCTCAGATCCGGTGGGCCTGTTCCCGGGACATCTCACAGGAGGGTTGTTCGGCGTCGTCATGATTGCATTCTTCACCCAGGCCCCTTTTGCAGCTGCTTCTGGGAACGGAAACCTGCAGAATGGCCTCCTGTTTGGAGGTGGTTACCAGGCGCTCCAGCAGTTAGGAATCGAGTTGCTGGGGATAGTCACGGTAATGGTGACCGTCTTTATTCTCTCATCCATCGTGATCTGGCTCATCAGCAGGGCCCTTCACGGGATCACCACAGATTATCAGATAGAGAAGGTGATCCCTCCCCAGGGATAACCTGCAGAGGGATACGACTTATTTTATATTATTACTCTTGTCTAGGATGAAAAGGAATCTTTCAGTCTGGGTGTGTTGGACGAATCAAGATCACTTGATAGCAGTAGGGCTGGCGATCTGACTTCCGTCCGGGAGGACAATTGCGGGGGAATCCCGATTGTCGGTGTGCAACTATGCGTTATCGAAGTCATCCGTTAAAAGAGAGACAAAATTGCGGTTATTTGTCCAGAGGAGAGAAACATTCCCGGATGATGTCTCTTCTTTAATATTGAATAATGCGATTTTTTTATCAGAAATAACATAATCACTCTGCTTTCGATCCATGTACCTTAATGCGAAGTTTTCGTAAAAGGACTTTAACTTCCCTGATAGTTCCCGGCAATTCGATTCATCCTGGGGGGCATCCGAGATGATCTGGATTGTAACCCCTTTCTCCAAAGATCTTTCCAGAATTTCAAAATAGTTGTTCAGGAATTTGAAGAGGTATTTCCCGGATAAAGCCGCTGAAATTTCTTCCTTTGTCTCTTCGAGAATATCGAGCACCTTCTCTCGCATCGCATGCTTACCTGAGATCAGAGAAAACTGGCAGTCATCACCGCTATTGGAAGCCGTCTCGATAACAGGTCTGAAATTTTTCGAGAATTCATTTGCGGTTAATGCGAGTTCATTCAGTTCTCTGGATGAAGCCTCCTGTCTGTTCTTCACGAGGAGAGTCATTGCTTTTCCTGCCGGAATTGCCCTGACCCTGGTAGGATTGCCGAGTACTTTTTCCACGATACCAATATCGTAGAGTTTGGGGAGTATCCTGTAAACATCTTCCCGGCGTACCATGGATATCTTTGATATCGGCTCGATGGAGGTCGTACCTAGTTCGACATTCGCGAGATAGATCTTTGCCTGATTGAAGGTGAGTCCAAACCGGGTAAGTACTCGTGCATTTTCTTCGAATGATGCGAGGTCTTTACTCTCCTCAATATTTCCCGGCATCAAATCAATCTTTATCTTATGCACATTTTTTGACATATCCCCCTCCCTAGGGTCATTTAATTATGGAATGTGGATATCTTCTCATTACGCTTTCACTACGCCTAACCAATGGCTTCCGGGTTGGACAACTCCGTACTCTGTATATGGCAGTTTGTCACGCTGAAATGGATGAGCTCATTAATATAAGTTTGCTTCAGAAAAGATTGATTCATATATTGAAGGATCCTCGAAGAGAGATTGAATCATTCTCAAAAGAAAATATTGCGAATAATCTGAAGAATAAAATAAGGGATGGAACCGATGTCCTGCATATTGCTTTCCCAGGTTACACGGCTTACTTCTTTACCGGGGATCGGACGCCCTTTCCCCTGATCCATGACATAGTAGCGGCAATCGCGAGTATCATCAGCGATACCATGAGTGCAGAATGAATTCCGGTGATGAATGCCTCACTCACTCCTCCTACCAGGTTTGTCGTCCCGATGAAGACCTCGAATGCGACCTCACGGGGTATAGATGCAGCCGCGACCGAAATGGCAACGACAAAGCTCATCAGGATTCCGACGTTCTGCACGGTCCTCAGCACCCCTGAGATACTGCCATATGATCCTGGCCTCGCATTTGCCATCACGGCACTGTTGTTTGCCGGGAAGAACATCGCGGTACCCAGCCCTGATATTCCGGATGCGATGAGAATCACCCAAAGCGGGGTATCAATCTGTAACATCAGGTAGAGCAGTGTCGCGAGCATGATAACGAGCGTCCCTGTCATCGCGATGAGGCGGGATCCGTACCGGTCCGAGAGATGACCCATGACCGGACTGAAGAAGCTCCCGACCACATACCCTGGGATCAGGAGGAGCGACGCATCCAAGGGTGACAGCCCCCTAATCCCCTGTAGGTACATGATGATGAGAAATACGACCGAGATATACCCGAGAGCCTGGAAAAAAGCGGCAAGGATTGAGTACCGGAGCACCCGGTCGCGGAATATTCCCGGATCAATCACGGGGGTGGGAGTACGTAGTTCATAGTATCCAAAGATAACGATGAATACGATTCCTGTCCCAAAAAAGAGGGTACTGCTCATTGCGGTCCCGACCGACACGAAATCGACCGCCCCATACGAGATGAAGACAAGGCCTGCCGCGAGCAGCATCATACCGATGATATCGAGATTTGAGTCAATCAGTTTGACATCCCTGATGTACAGTATTCCCAGTATGGTGGCGACGATTCCAATGGGAATGTTGATGAAGAAGATGTATTCCCATCCGACAAAGGTCGTGATTATTCCTCCGAGCACGATGCCGAGCATTGCGCCCGAAGTCCATCCGAGGGAGTTGTATCCATATGCGGTGCCCCGGCTCTCTATTGCAAAAGTATCGGCAATAATTGCCCCGCTATTCGCCTGCATCAGGGATCCACCGAAGGCTTGTATCCCCCGGGAGAGGATCAGCACCCAAATGGAGTGAGAGAATCCGCAGAATAGCGATCCGATGGTGAATATGGCAAATCCACTGTTGAACATCCGGCTTCTCCCGTAGATATCCCCGAGCCGGCCCAATTGTGTGGTCGTGATCGCAACAATCAGGAGATAGATGAGAATGATCCATAGGGTAGTGATGAGATCAGAGTGGAGTTGCTCGGATATGGTGGGGAACGCAAGGATTACGATGGTGCTGTCGAGTGCCCCCATGAGTGTCCCGAGGGCGAGGATAAACAACACAATCCTTTGATTTTTCTCCATAAATCAAACGATGCTAGTGTGGTCCTTGATCTATTTGAAAATATCCGGTTCTTATCACGAGGTTGCGAAGTGTACACCGGATTGATTTTCAGCTCATAATGCTCCCTGATACGGGCGGGAGATCATACAGGTGGGAGGCCCCGATGAGGTGCTTCCTGAGGAAAATGCCCCGAAAATCGGAATGTGAAATTAGTTCTCCCATAAGAGGATATCAACCCTTCGGCAAGCGTGGTGGCAGGGACCGAAACCTTATTATTCAACCGGTGCTAGTATCGTCGCCTGGAAGGTGTGAAATATGCTATATCGGTGGAAGAAAAATGTCGACGTCGACGAGACGATAGTGGTAATCAAGAACAGCCTTAATGAAAACCCCGAGTTGCCGCCCTGGCTTGTCAGGACGGTCAGTGGTTCAATTGTCGATTCTGACCCGAAATTTGCAAAATACTTTTTTTCCGAGCTGAAAAAGTATCTTAGTAAGGATGGCGTCTCCCGGGGTAACAATATCATTCGCTGTCACAGGAACGAAACCATGATCTCCAACGAATGGGAAAATTCTGTCACGATAGAAAGATAACACCGATAAAGGAACCGAAAAGAAACAAAGTCGAGTTTGTGCTTCTTTCGGTAGAGACAGTTCCCTAAAGGGGTTGTTCTTCCTTAATTTGACTTGTGGGAAAAATATTCTCAAGCCAAAATTCACGAAGTTCTGTAAATGTTTTCGATAACACATCGCCTTGGTCCCCTTTTCTTTAGGTAGGTTAATGACTTTGACACCGCGACGTTCGAAGCGTGAAATATCAGTAGGTTTTGAACCGATAGTAATCGCATACGCAATTCTCCTTGAACGGCCGAGTCGTTCACTAACAATTTGCCAAACTTGGCGAAAATCTGGGTCATCAAGGCTGTAACCAATCATCACTGCTGTCTTTGTAATTAACAGATTGGCAAGGAATGTGGCAAGGAGAGGATAGCTATCAAGAAACCGATCATAATCGGATTCTGTGACCACTAATCGCTTTGGATGGTGTAGATCGCCATATAGTTAAGGAGCGCGATATCTGTTACTTTGCGATTTACAGAGAGTTGAACCTCAGCTACGAGAGGGATACAATGGCCGTTGAGGAGTTCGTATTGCCTCTCTAGAAGGAAATCGAAATTAGTCGTACAAACCATACTAAACGAAAGTGAACAGAATGCCTGATGTGCTTCTCCTGGGCGAGAGTCTTCAATGAATAATAGTTCTAATAATTTCTCGATTAATTTTGTTCTCCTAAACTCGTATTCGTAGGCTGAAGTGGTATCAATTGGATTGACAGATTCATAATCGTTTAATTCCCTCCCTAATAACTCTCCGAGATCATGCTAAAGAGGCATTTTCTTGCCCGATGGAATAATTGCATTCCGAGAGAACCCTGCGCCTATAATTGGGAGCCATCTCCCAGCGACAAGATCGTCGAGTAAAGGCTTTGGAAAATGGGACAGATATTTTTTCGACATACCCCATCTATTTCTTATAGTATATGAGAGAAAAAATATTCGTTTAGGATCTCAATTTTTTTATAAAGCGCGAGTAGTAATTAAAAGCGAATTCCAGATTTTACCCAATCGTCCTGGCTCTCCATAGTAGTATCGGGTCACAATTTGGTTTATTTTTTAGATTGGAGCATAAATTGAAATATTTTCAGAATATTTAAAGTGGAAAAGGGGGTTATTGGATGTGGATAAATAGCTCAAATCTTCTAATCGTTTTTTAATCCGGCTCTTACTTTTTCCTAATTTTTCCATGGTTATGCAGGTGGTTTTTCAATTCAGAATCTAACAGGAAATTGCCGATAATTTTTTCCCAATGATGGGATGAGCCTAGCACCGGTGCCCCCACTCGCTCGCTACACTCGTATCGTGGAGGCTGATTGGATTCTGTCCTACCGTACGCCGCTGCGTATCACCGCTTCATGGGCATGTTCTGCGGATGCTTTAGATGCATTCATTCTGAGTATTATATTGCTGTAAAAGAACTGCATCAGTTCAATTTGAACTGAACACCAGATCAAATTGGTGTATTGATAATCATTTGGAAAGTGGTGGGGAATAATCAACAAAGCGATTCAGAGGAGAAGGTTTGGTATCATCGTACAGGAGACTGCTCTGAGTCCGAAATTGTCTGACACCCAACAATATCAGAAGAATCCGATATTTACACTCGATACGTCAGAAAAATGAATCAGAATTCAGCTTCCTTCTAAAATTGAACGGACATGAGATATCATCTCGTTCATAGTCAGCTCCCAGACGCGAATTTCTATCTTCTTACTCAAGTTGTATCCGATTTATATCGAATGCACCGGTGGGATAAGCCCACACCATTTCCTGCAGATCCTTCAGGGTCAGTCCGTGTTGGATCGCAAGGGCGAATACATTGATCACCTCATCTGCATTATACCCCAGGATATGAGCTCCCATTATTCGACCACCCTCTCCTTCGGTGAAGATTTTGTATCCGGATCGGGAAAGACCTATCCGACGGGAAGAATACCAATCGCTCGTCTCTCTTCGGTATACAACCGGCGTCACTCCCTGTTCGATTAGTTGATCTTCACGCCAGCCCACCGATGCGAGTAACGGGAATACAAATACCACACTGGGAACGGCCAGGTATTTGGGAGCGATAGTGTTGCCCTGCACCATATTCGTAGCGGCTGCCCGTCCCTCCATAATGGCGACCGGAGAAAGGGGCTTACCCTTTGCATTCGCATCGCCAGCCACGTATACAGATGGGTTAGAAACCGATTGGAGGTATTGGTTGACCACAATACCATGGGCATCGGTCGTGACCTCCCCGGCATCGAGTCCAAGACCGGAAAGGTTGGGTACCCTCCCTGCGCCGTGCACAACCATGTCGGTCTCGAAAACCTTCCTTTCGTCTTTCCCAGCAAGGACCTGGAGACAATCCGGACTCTTCTGGATCGACAGTACCGGCATATCAGTGAGTATTTTTATTCCCTCTATCTTCATAGCCTCCACCAGCATATCGACGAGGAACGGATCGAATTCCTTCAAGACCCGCCCGCTTCGGTGGAGAATTGTTACCTGGGCACCGGCGATTGCGGCTACCTGAGCGAGCTCGAATGATATAAAACCTCCACCGATGAAAAGGAGTTTTTCAGGTAGAGAGTCCATCGCGAGGAATTCATCGCTCGAGCTCACCCATTGCTCCCCCGGGATGCCGAGCCTCCGAGGAATCGCACCGGTCGCAATTCCGATAAAGCGGGTGGATAGCTGCGTTTCCCCCACCTGAATGATATTCTTCCCGAGAAAACAGGTGTGGCCGTGATAGGTATCTATCCCTTCTTTCATTAAGATCCTCTCCCGTGTTGCCGGTACTGGATCAATAAAGGTCCGTTTGAACTGGATCAGGTCGGACCAGGTGATCTGTAGTGAGCCGGCGATACCCCGATCCTGCATCGCATCCACTCGCTTGATCACTTCCGTGGCACCGACCAACACTTTTTTGGGAATACATCCTTTCACCGCACATGTACCACCATACGGCAGTTCATCGACGATCGCAACTCTCCAGCCGGATTGGCGGGCTTTGAGTGCCATATGCATACCGGCATTACCAGTACCGATCACAACAAGGTCATACTGACTCGATTGTCCAGGCTCGGGCCGCATATTCGAATTCCTCCTATACAGTCTTGTGAAGGGGAGCTGACAGAGGCGGATATTAAATTTTGCCCCAAACAGCCTGGCAAATGAATGGAGGGCGTTCTCGGGATGCTCCCCCTATGGGAGATGAGGAGATCCCTGCTTTTTATACATCCCGATGACCTGCCGGATATTCAAAACGCCTATCAGGCTCGCCGAGAGAGCTGGTCATCCACGAATTCTATACTATTCTTCCGACACCTATCGGAGAAGGGCTTAAATGTGATGAAAGAATAGATCGCATTCTTTCTTAAGGAGATGTCTAGATGGAATCTTATACCCCTTTATCACTTCCTCCCCAAAATATCGATTGGACAAGGCTCATGCCTTTCATCGCCCGTGCGAACGATGCGATCGCCCGGTATCAGTGGACACTCGTGGGTATCGCCAATCCCCTTGTCCTCCTCTCCCTGATGAACACTCATGAGGCGATACGCTCCTCGCGGATTGATGGCATACAGGTCTCCCTGGATGATGTGCTCAACTTCGAATCAGACCCACGTCGCGAGGTAATCCCCGAGATGGGAGATGGTATCCAGTTGATCATCAACTACCGTGCCGCGCTACAGAAGGCGGTTGAAGAACCCAAACGCCCGCTTTCCATCGAGCTGGTCCGCGATCTGCACCGAGTTCTTTTCACTAATGTGACGGGGAAGGATCGTGAACCAGGAGAGATCCGGAAAACGCAGAGTCATATCACCCCTCCAGGGTCACCCATCCGGGAAGAAGTCTTTATCCCTCCCGAACCAGGGATGATCCTGGATGCCCTGACTGACTGGGAGAGATACTTTCACCGGGTAGAAAAAGACCACCTGGTTCAGCTTGCCCTTCTCAAGGCGCAGTTCGAACTCATCCGCCCCTTTCCGGACGGAAACGGGCGCATCGGCCGGATGCTGGTACCGCTCATTCTCTTCCACAAAGATAAGATCCCCAGCCCGGTGTTCCCTATCAGTCCCTATCTCGAAAGACATCGCGATGAGTATTTTGCGGCCCTCCTGGACATTTCACATAAAGATGACTGGAACAACTGGATTGCCTTCTTCCTTCAAGCACTGTCAGAGCAAGCAGAAGAAAATATGAGAAAAGCGAAAGGAATCCATGCACTCTATCAGGAGGTGGAAACCGCGTTCCCGCGTGTCACTCGCGCCCGATACGCACCTCAAGTGATTGCCTCCCTTTTCACTCATCCACAGTTCCAGCTAAGCGATTTCCTCCGGCATTCCGGGGTGCCAAAAGGGAGTGCGAAACGGATCCTGCACATTCTGCGGCAGAAAGGATTTCTCGAGGTAGTACGCGAGGCTCGCGGGAAATTGCC
>JAJRCP010000069.1 GCA_028678885.1 Methanomicrobiales archaeon | reverse complement strand
GCTTCCCACACCCGCAGGGACCCTTTCGTAAAATTTACCCACCAATGTCTTGAGATGAGGTTTTACTTCATCATAGGTGAGGTTAGTGCTGAGCAGACGCATGCCACAATTGGTGTCGAACCCAATGCTTCCTGTAGAGATGACCCCTTGCTCCGAATCCATGGCGGCTACGCCGCCAATTTGGAAACCATAGCCGAAATGGCCGCTGCAGGATGCTTTGCATTTGCAAGTGATGGGAAGTTTGTTGGTAACCCTCTTGATCGTTAAGTCATTCACCTCATTTTAATACTACTCGGGCATATCATTGAAATAGGTCTCTATAGAATGCAGAATGTATCGCAGTACAAAAAGGTTTATTCCTCCCCTTCAGTCATAGTTATTGCAGCCTATGAGTCACGTTCAGAGGAATCGATTACTTGGAGATGATCGGTGGTCTGTGTTATTTACGGCTATGTTGTGGGGCACGACGGGGACGACACAATTGTAACATCATTCGGTTCCCTGCAGACCTGTGAGTATAACGGGGCAATCCCTTGAAGTTTCTTCTTCCCGGCAAACCCAGCTATGCTGGATGAGGAGTTAAACGCCGACGGAGGGGACCAACGGGGTACTCAATCAACAATTTGTTCCGATACATTTAACGACATTTACAAGAACCAGCCTTTATTCATTCAAAAAAGGTCGGCATGAGAACCCTTCCTCTCGCATACGATCTGATCCTTCTCCAACTTATAAGTAAGCAGCCAGTCTGCTTCAATGTGACATTTTCTCCGACCTACAGAGTCTCCGATAAGTTGATGGTCCCGATGGAGCGAATCAACTCTGATCCAGAGATTTCCATGAGATTTCCGAAAGTTACGCTTCTTATCGGGTTTCTTATCGCAGAATTCAAATTAGGAACTCGATCTTCTTCATCTTATCTTAATAGATAAAAAGTGTGATACAGAATAAAACATTGGTCCCCTACGTCTAATGTTTGTAATAGTTGTCAGCAGAGGTTAAATTTATTATAGTAAGAATAGAATTAGGCAGTTCTTGAAAAATCGGCAGTCATTCAAACCTCGTGGGCAACGCATGGAAAGAAAGGAAGGCAAGAGATGAGAAAGATGGCGGTTATCATGATGGCTGTTGCTCTGTATTTTGTTCTCTTTTTGAGCCTTGCCTCTGCCCAGGGCCACGGCGGCGGACACTATGGCAGTGGATGGCACTCAGGTGGTCGTTATTACGGCTACGGCTCGCATCCTTATGGCGGTTGGCACGGCGGATGGGGCTACGGCTACTACCCCCATGGCTATGGGTGGGGAGCTGGATTCTATGCTTATCCGGGCTGGTGGTGGTCTTTTCCGTATCTCTACCCATATTCCTATGTCTACCCTTATTATCTACCTTCACCGGGGGTCACCGAGCAGTCTCCCGTGTATAGCGAACCGGAGCAACAGCAGCCCTACTACTGGTATTACTGTCAGAATCCGCAAGGTTACTACCCGTACGTCAAAAACTGTCCGGGCGGTTGGATGCAGGTGGTACCAAATGTGCCTCCGTCCAACCAGTAGAGGAGGTCATGGAAGGATGAAGTGGAAAGAAGGTTTTCTAGTATTTCTTGTCGTGATGGCGCTGAACGCATGTGCAACAGTTCCGAGAGGTCCAAGTGTCATGGTATTGCCTGGCGCAGGGAAATCATTTGAGGCATTCCAATCTGATGATGCTCTCTGTCGACAATGGGCTGCACAGCAGATTGGAATTTCACCAAATGATGCCGTCAATCAGAACCTTGCCGCAGGAGCGGCACTAGGGACATTGGCAGGGGCAGGGTTAGGAGCAGCGATTGGCGCTGCCTCTGGCAATGCTGGTATCGGTGCCGCCATTGGTGCAGCGTCTGGTCTCGTTGGCGGGACTGCTATGGCAACCGGTCCGGCCTACGAGGCTGGGTATCAGCTCCAGAGGCGATACGACAATGCCTATCTGCAGTGCATGTATTCGAACGGAAACCAGATTCCTGGTTTTGTGCGCCCTTCAAGACCAGCTGTCCCCGCGCCGCCTCCACCGCCGGGCTTCTCTCCGGGGCCACCCGTTCCACGCCAACCCGGTGCATATCCCCCACCGCCACCCCCTGCTTCCGAGTAGCGGAGTCGGGATCGTCCTACTCGCTATCCCGGTGGTGTCAAGGGGAGCTCCAATCAGATGACCGGCTATGCAGCGGTCTACAGACTACGATCGCGGGCGGTCCTGCCGTGGCGGATTGGTACCCTCCGCTGGGCGCAGGGGCACCAATTGGGTAGCCTCTTCTCCCCGGCCTAGGGGAAAGGTCATTGCCTTCGGTCACCTTTACGGCCTTGCCGCAGGGATGATGGGAGGGGCGAATACCGTATTGACAAGATACCTTCGTATCCGGCACAGCTCTAGGCTCATTTATGCTTTCCAGTGCCTTGTAGGAACGCTCTGTTGCATTCCGCTTGTTACCGGTACCGTCCAGCTACCAGGTTTTAGCCTGGGAATGCTGTTATTACTTGCGGCAGTCTTTGGGCTCCTTGGCCAGGTCACCATGAATCACGGCTTTCGGTACATCCGCGCGCCCGAGGGAGGAACGCTGGTGATGTTTGAGGCCATCCTAACTTCCGCACTGGGAATCCTCATGTTTCAAGAACCTTTCTTTCTGAGGTTCGTGCTGGGCTCTGTCATGATCCTTGGCAGTGGGATCTACCTCGGGCTCAGGGAAGGCCGAAATGTGATCGGTATCGATGGAGACTCACTCTCAGTGACAGGATGAGTTACCGGGGTTAGTCCTTTTTCACCTGGGTATCTTCTCTCCAGTTTGGCCTGAGCCTTTTGCTGACATTCATCAAAAACAACTAATGGCAACTCATTCAGAGAGAATTTTCATAACATTGGCATAACATCTCATTGGGGAAAGATCACCGCAAATTCCTTCGAACCGGCTGGCAGTCCAAACGCTTCTGCAGGATCGATCAAATTTAAAAGGGCGAATCAACAGAGATTCGCCCTTTTTCAATCGGTTTTCAGCATGCTAAAAACTTTTTCTTTATCTCTTGAAGACCTCGATTAGCCGGTTTTACCAGTTTCCAGCTACAGGGTTGTCGCCTGAGAGACCGAAGGCATAACATCGATCCTTGTCCGGGGTTGTCCCGCATGTGCTCCACGCCCCTTCGCCAGTGTAATCCAAATACCATACCCCGTTTCGGAAGACCCCAATCTTCGACGTACCACTCCCATTCCAGTCCCCTACGATGGGAACATCCCCAGAGAGCCCAAAGGGAAAACCCAGATCCTCTCCATCCCAGACCCCGTTGCCGTTATAATCCAAATACCATACCCCGTTCCGGAAGACCCCGATCTTCGACGTACCGCTCCCATTCCAGTCCCCTACGAAGGGAACATCCCCAGAGAGCCCAAAGGGAAAGGCCAGATCCTGTGCGTCCCAGACCCCGTTGCCGTTATAATCCAGATACCATACCCCTTTCCGGAAGACCCCAATCTTCGACGTACCGCTCCCATTCCAGTCCCCTACGATGGGAACATCCCCAGAGAGCCCAAAGGGAAAACCCAGATCCTGTGCGTCCCAGACCCTGTTGCCGTTATAATCCAAATACCATACCCCGTTTCGGAAGACCCCGATCTTCGAGGTACCGCTCCCATTCCAATCCCCTACGAAGGGAACATCCCCAGAGAGCCCGAAGGGAAAAGCCAGATCCTGTGCGTCCCAGACCCCGTTGCCGTTATAATCCAAATACCATATACCGTTGCGGAAGATGCCAATTTTTGAGATTGCACCCGGAGGAGAGGAATTAGATAAGAGAGTCGTTGCCGGGTCTCCATACAGATTAAAATCAAACAGATTCATCCATCTTTCCATCGTGGGTTCGCCGCCATGGACTCCAATATCACTTTTCACGTTATAGAGAGCCTCACCGGCGCTCTTCTGGTTCTTGACCAATTCAAGGCCGTAGTAGTACCCGATGCTCGCATTGTCACCTACATATTTGAAACTCGTGTTCCATGCGCCGACCATGTACCAACTCACTCGACTCGCTGAGACCGTCGCAATCGCCCCGTTGTAAAGGAGGGCCGTACCCAGATTGGTTGGAGTCTCTGGTCTGCCATTGAGACACGAGTTTTGGTATACAAACGCAGGGTAGCTGTTGTTCAGGGAGGAAGCATCACCGCTATAGAGGATGTTACCCGCATCGCATGTGCCATATCCTATTTGAGCATACTGATCGACTCCGTGTCCCCACCACCATACCAGTCCGTAGGGGTTATTGCTCCACCTCGTCTTTGTCGCCCCGTTAAGCAGTTCTTCGTTACTCGAAAAAACCGAATCCGCTCCGGCACCGCAGAGGCTCCCCTGCATATACATCTTCCAGGGGCTGATGCCAGCCGGCGAAAGATAATCCGAGATCATCGCCTCCGAGAGATACGCGCCGTCTGTTTGAGCATCAGAAAAACTCATGGGCAAGAGGGCACTCTTCCTCCATGCCGTGTTTGTCGATGTCCCATAGTTGATGATCTTCGCCAGCACAGAATCCAAGTGGGACACCCATTGCGAGTCCCACGTGGAGTAGACAGGGATGCGGCCCACATAGACCTCATTCATGAAATCCACTCCGCCGGGTCCGCCGTCATCTTCCGGGTAGCCGTAGCCTGCATATCCGTAATTTCCGTCCCCATTCCTGTCCCAGTTGCCGGTGAGATCGGCATAGTAATAGTCCGTTGGCGATTCTCGGTACGTGGTATAATACCACCTTGGCCAGCACCTCTTCATCGGGATGTCTCCGTCGTACGGATCCGGGTCTCCGATGAGCAAGACGTATTTGATCCCGTATGCGATGTAATTGTTCTGGAGCCACTTTCTGATCCGGTCTTGCCTCTCGTTCGGGTACTGCCCTGTCAAGCCGTCGAAATCAGACTCTGTCACCACAAGGGTTGAATGGCCCTTGTTCATCAGGTAGTTCTTAAAATCATTGAGCTTAGTGCTACTATTCTTTATCAAGTTAGTCGTGATGATGACATAATCGTAAGTCCCTGAAGACTGCATCATTTGAGACGGCTGGTACCATGGTCTGGCTTCAGGAAAGTTGAGCAGCATTTGGGACGCCCGGGTATCCATTACGCCATCAGAGAGTTCATG
>JAJRCP010000068.1 GCA_028678885.1 Methanomicrobiales archaeon | reverse complement strand
TTTCCAGATTGTAAACTTGATGGTTCCTGATTCATCTCCGAAAAGACCCACCTGAAACATACGGGGATGCGAGGGCTCCCATTCCTGTATCATCTTTGCACGGATATTCCCGACCCCTGGCTTTAATTCAGAAATTTTTTGGATTACTGGAATAATGGGAGTATCCCGATCTGCAGATACGACCGTCGTTCCTGTATGGATATTCACGACTGGCGCATTGCGGTATTCGTCCACCACGGCTGACTCGATCCTGTACCAGGATCCGTCTTCAAGCGGAGGAGCTCCTGCCCTCGACCAGATCACAAATCGTATAGCCCCGCTCGGATCAGCGATGATTCCTGTCTGTGCAATCGCCGGAGTGGGAGGAGTGAGTAGTGTTATAATCTTCCCCTCAATAGTTACCCATTCACCAGGGAGAAGTGCACCAATTTCTTTCTTCTCTGCGGAACGGGCATTGATGGAGGTAAGAGAGTATTCCTTCGCCAGCTCATTCAGGACAGTGCGTTCCGCTTCCGCGGCATGTACGCCAAATTCTTCGATAAGGCGCCTCAGTTTCCCTTCTATCTTCTTCTTATCCGGAGTTTTTCCTTTGGATTCAATTTTTTGGGAGATTCTTTCAACTGCTTCGTCAATATCCATGGTTACATCTCCAAGAAATCATGACACGTTCCCCTGTTTATAAACCATGGTTCGCAGGGTGAAAATGTGGGAATGATCAAAAGTTTAAGTAGTATACCTAACACACTCTGATACCATGACAGTAACAGCGGACAGCACGATCATGGATCTTTTGCGAGAAAAACCTGATTCTGCTGAAGTATTATTTCGTTTTGGGATGGGTTGTCTCGGATGCGCGGTCGCACGCGGTGAGAGCATACGAGAGGCAGCGATGGCACATGGTATTCCGCTGCAGGAACTCCTGGATGCCCTTGGTATCCCGGAAAAATAAATCCCATCACTTTTTTCGTCGCTTCAAGAGAGCTTTTAATTCGGGAAGGGATGCTTCCGGATATTTCCTGAAATAGGATGCGATCTCGGGCTCGTGAAGGAGCGTGCAAGTACTGCAGCTCCATACCTCTCCTCCTAAGGAGCTCCCAACCCATCCACCGATACCGGCATCCAGACAGGGATAGAAGGGACAGTAACAGAAATCACAGCGCTGCCCCTCAAAATGACAGGGGTAATAGGGGCATTCTTCTCTTCCCCATTCTACCCAGCGTTCTCCTCCATACCGGCTGAAAATAAAAAAGGATGGACCGGTTCTCACAATCCGCCCTTCATGGCGTTTGAGCGCTTCCTGAACCCCAAATACAACCGCAGGGTAGATTCTGCGGCCGGGTTCGGTGAGTATTCCTGCATAGACATGCCGTTCCTCCCCTTCACTTGCGATCACGATGGCATCAGTGGTAGTTCCGGTAAAAGGATGTCCCATGTTCTGAAGTGCTTTCACCTTTGCCTCTGTCGC
The DNA here is from genome assembly GCA_028678885.1 of Methanomicrobiales archaeon. Lineage (GTDB taxonomy): Archaea > Halobacteriota > Methanomicrobia > Methanomicrobiales > JACTUA01 > JAJRCM01. The sequence goes on along the minus strand of JAJRCP010000068.1, from coordinate 14,957 downwards.
AGTGATAATCGATTCCAGCAGGCCACCCGGTGAGAGTCCCTCGCCTGAATACACCAGAATATTGATGGTATGAGGGCCTTCTTCCTTCGGATTGGTCACTCCTGCGGTGATAAACACTGTGATGAAATCATACTGGAGAATGCATAAATTACGCATCTCCACAGCGGTGAGTAACCCAAAAAACGCATCAGAATATCCCTCTTTGGTGATGATCTGCTCCAGAGATCGGAGCGGTTGTTCGTGTTCGAAGTCCCGAGAGACAGTGCGATTACAGATAGTGGAGACCTTTCGTATTCCCCCGTTAATGCCCGTGCTCGCTGCCAGAAAATTTCCGCGAAGAAAAAGTGTAGAATCGCGGACAAAATATCTCATACCAGATTATAACGTACCCTGTCTTTTAATTCCTGTTGTTTGCCCGCATTCCAACCAGAAACATCCTGAAGATATCCGGTGACCCTGCTGATCTGGACGACATCATGGCAGGCACACCGCGGGCAGATGGCCGACCCGCAGATGGGGCAATATTCGATTCCCGGGGTCATATCGTGGATACAATGCACATGATCTAGAGGGCACATGATGGTGAGCATAGTTTCCCCGCATGCCGGGCAGGGACTAGTATCCACAATCTGGTGGCACCGATGGCATTTGTATCTTCGCTGTTCTGGAGGGATATCCTCGATTTTTTTATACTTTTCTATAATATTTCGCTGTTCTTCTGTCCAGTCCATAGGTACAGAGTTGAAGGGTACGGTATTAATGTTTTGCGCAAAAGCAAGAATTCTGGCCACAGGATTTTTCGACCAAAAAGTTAGTAACATATGGTCAGGTACAGCTCTTTGTGCAAGGGTTATGATCACCACACTCACTATCGATTGCGATCACATCAAACTCTTCTGTCGTATCTGTAACCGGAAGTTCAGCATACGGAATATCACCTGCTGCCCGCAATGTTCGCAGTGGCGCCAGGTCTGCCAGGCCTGCGGGAACTTGGAAGAATGTTCCGCCATCCACATAGAATTCCCCTAACGGGGCTACCAACTTTTTTTACGTGTCGCTTCCGCCTCAGTGACTCATGGGGTTCATCATTCATCAGAACGGTGTGCTCATCATCGGCGGATACATGAGAATTGTCGTGCGGCTTCCGCGGGATCAGAAGACTCATAGATGGTTCTTCCCACAATAATCCCGTCAGCAAAGGAGGATGCCTTCTCCCAGTCTCCTCCCTGTGCACCGATACCGGGAGAGTAAATTTTACGGTTACCCACAATCTTTCGCAATTCACGGATTCTTTCTGGGCGTGTAGCGGGAGCGATGATCCCATCTGCACCAACCTCCATCGCAAGAAACGTGATGCGGTCTGCAACCTCGGGAAAAAATTCCACTGCCCCGGGATGGCTCATCTCAGCAACAACGTAACAGGCCCCATCATGTGCATGGGCGGAATCAACACAGGCCCGTAGTGAGTCGCTCCCGGGGAATCCATGAGCGATCACTGCATGAAACCCCGCACCAAATACTTCTTCACAGATCAGGCGGTTGGTATAAGGGATGTCTGCAATCTTGAAATCCGCGATGAGGGGAAGACCCAAGCTAGAGAGCTCCTGTGCGATTTCCAGTCCGGCGAAAAGAACTAGTGGATACCCGATCTTGATCGCATCGAGAAATGGCGCACAAACGTGGGCGATACCAAGGGCACGGTCTCGATCGGTCACATCCAGGGCAAGGATCAGTTCAGTCATGGGATAATCGCTCCAGCGTGGCCGCAACAAGAAGAGGGAGTGTGATGGTTGCATCTCCATATACCGTAACCGATACCGCGTCTTCCGCGAGCTTTCCCCAGGACCGTGCCTCATCAAGTGTCGCGCCCGAAAGACCGCCGAGATCAGGGCGGTCACCGGTGAGCTGGATTGCATAATCGAAGCCTTTCGGGGTGAGGAGCATGCTCTGCAAAATAAAATTTTTGGGAACCCCACCTCCGACAAAAAATGCCCCTGCATGGTCGGCATTGAAGCAACGATCCAAGAGATCCTTCATATCACCGGCAGCATCGAGTACCGCATGATGGGTCTGAGTAAAGAGCCAATACTGCAGCCCGAGCATTGAGTCTTGGAAGGCAGGTGAGAAGACTGGGATGTTCTTTTTCTCCGCAGTTGCTAGGATTCCACTGGGGAGCTTCTTGCCAAGGGCAGAGAGAAGCCCAGCAATGGTAAAGACAGAATCTGAAGAGAGATCATGAAGCGTTCCCTGGATAAACTCCTCAAACCGAGTGAAGGACTCATCGGGAAGGAATACATCATAGATACGATTGATCGAAAGCCTCCGCAGCTCGATATCTGAACAGCTGGATGTGCCGTGATAGCGATGGCAGCCCAGTGCTTCTATGATATCATGAACGCAGTTTGCGCCTGTTGAGACCAAGACATCAATATACCCTTTCTCAATGAGATCAGTGATGATCCCTCCCATCCCGGCCGGGACCATCGCGCCCGCCAGACCAAAGAACCGTGTCGCCTTCTGATCTCGGAGCATATGTTCATAGATATTCACCGCCCGATAGAGTGCTCCTGCATTGTACGCACCCGCTCTCCCTAGTTCTTCCACAAGGTCTCCAACACTCATCCCTGGTTTCAGTCGCACCTGATATACGGGTTCCCCACAATCCATCGGTTCTCTCCCATCCTTACATTGGTTGTAAACCCTATAAGGACATGGACGGAAACGAAGGGGCTCTAACCAAAGGTTTTGCCAAGTGACGACGGGCACAAGAAGGCACCTCGTACCAACCAGTATGAACCAACCGTGGACGAACAATTCTTTCCAGCGTAAATGAGCGGGCGCCACAGGATCGGCATTTATATCCCTTGTCCTTCCCTGCACTCGTCATTCTCCTATTACATGGAGTACAGAGCGGGGAATGCAGCACCACATCCTCCTCGAGCAGAGAGATACGGACCTTCTCCAGATTGATGCTTTCTTTTTTATAACTGCCGGCCACCAGCAGATGATCCCCTGGAACGAGTGCCCTTACAATGTCCCTGAACCCTTTGGTGGGTTCATAGGCCATACACCGCACCTTCCTCCCCATATCCTGGAGGACGAAGCGGACATGTCCTCCTTTCAGGGTCTCCGGCCGTGAGAATACGATTCCAGGAAGCAAATAGGACCTCCCTTCTTTTAGTGTACCAATCGTCCCGTCTCGAAGATGTGCATCGGTCCCCTGGTTGGTCAGATAGAGCTGTTCAGTAAAGGGTTGTTCAGATTGGACAAAACTGCGTGCCCGTGCTACCCAGAAGGGACTATCCCCCCGGATACCAAAGAGAACAGGATCGGGAGTATGCGGCACACAGACTACCACATGATTTTGTCTATCTATGGTATCCCAAGTGTGAGGTGAGGTCGATTCTTCGGAAACACCGAGACTATTTCCATCTACCTCACGATTCGAACCCCAGCGTTCCCGCGGACGGTATGCGAGCCATTCAAAGGTTACATCTGAAAACTCTGCACAGACTGCTGCGGTTGCACCGATCAGCCCCCTCCCGATCTTATATCCGCGATAGAGGGCGCCTTCTTTGTCCAGCACTTGGTACGCGTCCTCAAGACTACAGAAATCCTGCACGGCCTGTTGATAGAAAGTCGGTGAGGAGGTTTTCCCTACGACAACTACACCAGGATGAGTGTGTTCTGCCTTGAGATCTGCAAGCTCTTCGACACATCGGCAGGCCAAGGAGAACGCTTCTTCTTGATTTCCTTCAGCAACCAAGGCAATCGCCGCATTCCCACGGGTTTTGAACGGTACATTTGGATTTAGACGGACCAGATATGCTCTGCTCACCTGGATGCCGGCCTTCCGCAACCTCCGTACAAGTACCGCCCCCAGGTATGTGGTACACATGGTTTGAGGAGAATCCGTATCATCAATGCCGATTCGCATGACCCCAGTATTTATATTTACGTCTCACTATATGGCTTTTTAAGGAAAATGCAGGATAATCGGCTGGTACAGATGATCAGCAGCGTGCTGATCATGGGTGGATACCAGGTATCAGAACGGTGCAGCATTCGTCCCTGCAGTTTCGACTTAATCGCAGCACGGGAAGACAGGGGGCTGATCATTAAAGCCGTCACCCATATTGATAGTGTGAACGAAGAAATGGCACGGGATCTCGACCAGATCGCCTCTCATTTGTTAATGATCCCCCTCATCGTAGGAGAACATTCCCGCGATGCAGTCCTGCAGAGAGGCGCGATTTATCTCCGATACGGGATTTACGCCATCAACGTGGCAACACTCTACGATTACCTAGTGGAACATAACCCCCCCCTTATCTACGCCTCTCCCGGGGGCCTGTATGTGAATATTGATGGGGAGGCTATTCGTGAACTTCGGGAACGAAACCAGCTCTCGCTCGGAGATCTTGCGCACATGCTTGGTGTATCCCGTCGAGCGATCAGTAAATACGAAAGCGGCATGGGTACTACATTAGATGTGGCAATCAAACTTGAAGAGCTCTTTGAGGCTTCGGTCACAGTGCCAATCGATCTCTTCTCCTATCATTCCCGTTTTGCTATCCAGCAGCTTCTCCCATCAGCACCACTTCTTCCCGATCTCAACCGGATCGGAATGGAGTGTCATCGCCTTCATAGGGCTCCCTTTGAAGCCCTGACCATTTTCCAGGAATACCGCATCCTCACTGGGTACGGTACTGCCCAGAAAGTGGTGAAGCGCGCTTCCCTGATCAGTAATCTCTCCCAAGTGACCAAAACGCGTGCAATGTGCGTGATAACAGACTCCAATAAGCAAAAGAAGGTAGGAAATACTCTTATTATCGGAGAGAAGCGATTACATTCAGTAGAAGACGGTTTTGAACTCATGGAATTGATCAACGGGTAATAATATTTATATAGAACCCCAATACAACCTTTTTACGCTACGTGGTGAAATCTATGTCGCAACTTGCAGGACAACCCATTCTGATTCTTAAAGAAGGTAGTTCGCGGACCCGAGGACGGGACGCTCAGGGTGCAAACATCGCAGCGGCAAAGGCAGTCGCAAATGCGGTACGAACCACTCTTGGACCAAAGGGTATGGACAAGATGCTTGTCGATACCATCGGTGACGTTGTGATCACAAACGATGGTGTCACCATCTTAAAAGAGATGGACATCGAGCATCCAGCAGCGAAGATGATGGTAGAAGTCGCAAAGACCCAGGACGAAGAGGTCGGAGACGGTACTACCACAGCGGTCGTGATCGGAGGTGAACTCCTGAAGCAGGCAGAAGATCTTCTGGAGCAGGATGTGCATCCCACTGTTATCGCTCACGGATATCGCATGGCCGCGGAAAAGGCGGAACAGATCCTCAACGAGATGGCCATTACCATCAAGCCGAATGATAAGGAAATGCTGGTTAAGATCGCGAACACCGCTATGACCGGCAAGGGTTCAGAAGCTGCAAAGGACAAGCTCACAAATCTCGTTGTAAAGGCGGTTACAATGGTTGTCGATGAAGACGGGACTGTTGATATCGACAATATCAAGATAGAGAAGAAAGTCGGCGGCTCTGCCGAAGATACCGAGATTATTGAAGGAATGATCGTCGACAAAGAACGTGTCCACCCCGCCATGCCAAAGAAAATTGAGAAAGCGAAGATCCTTCTTCTAAATGCTTCTGTGGAATTCAAGAAGACAGAGGTAGATGCAGAGATAAATATCACGAGTCCCGACCAGCTTCAGGCATTCCTTGATGAAGAGGAGCGGATGATCAGGGCGATTGTGGAGAAAGTGGTGAAGAGCGGTGCGAATGTTCTCTTCTGCCAGAAAGGTATCGATGATATCGCCCAGCACTACCTTGCCAAGGCAGGTATTATGGCAGCCCGCCGGGTAAAGAAGAGTGACATGGAGAAACTCGCCCGCGCGACCGGCGCCAGTGTGGTTAGCAGTATCGATGCGATCACCCCCAAGGAACTTGGAAAGGCTGGCCTTGTGGAAGAGCGCAAAGTGAGCGGGGAAGCGATGATCTTCATCGAGAAATGCGAAAATCCAAAAGCAGTGTCCATTATAGTCCGTGGTGGAACAGAGCACGTGGTGGACGAGCTCGAACGTGCCCTCGATGACGCACTGAACGTGGTGGCTGTTGCCCTCGAAGACAAAAAATTTGTTGCTGGCGGTGGAGCACCTGAGATTGAAGTCTCCCTGAAACTTCGCGATTACGCAGCAAGTGTGGGAGGACGTGCCCAGCTCGCTATTGAGGCATTCGCCTCTGCAATGGAGATCATTCCGCGAACCCTTGCGGAAAATGCGGGACTGGACCCAATCGATATGCTGGTCGAGCTACGTGCGGCCCATGAAAAAAACAAGAAGAATGTGGGCATCCAAGTCTTCACCGGAAAGACCGCTGACATGCTGAAAGAAGGTGTTGTAGAACCTCTACGGGTGAAAACCCAAGCGGTTTCTAGCGCTTCTGAAGCGGCCACCATGATCCTACGAATCGATGATGTGATCGCGGCGAGCAAGATGTCCAAGGAAGAAGCCCCTATGCCACCTGGCGGCGGCGGCATGGGCGGTATGGGCGGTATGGGCGAAATGGGCGGCGAATTCTAAATACCCCTCTTTTTCCACAATAGATTCCATCAAAACCCATATTTCATTTTTTAACAGCTCTTCGATCCGGAGTCAAATTGCTGTAGCTTCTAGAACAGCGAACGCGAATCACGCGAGAAAGCCCCATCCCGTTTCATGATTATACTGTCACTAAAGAAATTAGGAGAATACAATACTATCGTTCTTCTCGGATCATCCTGATAGCTTTTTTTGGGCACTCATTCGCACAGATACCACACCCTTTACAGAACCGGAGATCCATTTCCTGCTCCTCGCTGATGGCAGCTTCTGGGCAGTATAAGACGCAGAGGCCGCATTGATTGCATAGCTCGCGGTTGACCAACGGTTGATAGGTACGCCAGGATCCGGTTTTCCCTGAAGCACCTTCAACCGGCTCGCTAAGGGCAAGACGCCTTCGCTTCCGCTTCATAGGTTCAGCTCCCTGAAGGCAATTTCGGCCGCTTTGATATTTCTTTCGTCAGAGAACATATCCCGGATCGCAGCGAGTGCAGCATCCAAGGAAACAAAGCCCATTTTTGCGAGAGCTCCGAGAAGCGGGGTATCCAGGACAGGACTACCCGCGACCACCAGGTTCTGGGCAATAGCGATACCAGTGAGATCCACATGAAAAACCGGATGTCTAGGAATCTCCAGCGGTTTCGGACTGTTGATAACAATACTGCCACCTTTTTTCAGACCCTGCAAAATATCAACCGCGTCCATGATGCTCGGATCCAGTACGACCACCAGATCCGGGTGTTCTATTTGGCTGTAGATACGGATAGGCCGGTCGTTGATACGGACGAAATCGACTACAGGGGCGCCGCGACGTTCTGCTCCATAGAAAGGCGAAGCGGTTGCGTATTTCCCTCCTCTGAATGCAGCATCAGCGAGAAGGCGTGCTGCTGTCACCCCGCCTTGACCACCACGGGAGTGAATACGAATTTCATACATCGTCTTTCACTCCGAACCAGTACTCCTTTCCTGGTTTTCGATCCCTTACAAAGTCAGCCATATCATGGTAAGTGACTTCCTGCCCCCCGAGTCCGGCGATCACACTGTAGGGTTCCGCACGGCTGGTCGCCCGGATGCTCATGCTGAGAACGCCTCCGAATCCGAAAGAGTATCCCCGGTCTATCACCACTATATCTCTTCCGGCCAGATCGAGTCTGGGAAACGGCCTGAACCAGCGGACCCGAAGCGATCCAGCCTTAATTCCCTCCTTCCTAAGCTTATCCACGGCCACTTCAGCCTCTTTTCCAAAGGTTCCCATTGCAACTAGAAGAACATCGGCATCCTCTACTTGATACTCCTCAGTTTCCCTGTAGGTTCTTCCGAATAAGCGGGCAAACTCCGCTTCTGTATCCCGTATCACCAATCGGGAGCTCCTCATTGATCGTTCCATATCTGCACGGAACCGGAAGTACTCGTCCGGTCCGGTCAAGGGTCCATAAGCAACCGGATGCAAGGTATCGATAGCATGCGGAAGGGAGAAGGGAGGGATGAATGTTCCAGTTTCTATCTTTTCCATCGGTTGCATGGTATGGCTCAGACTAAATCCGTCCAGGTTCACCATCATCGGGAGAAGAACTTTTTCATCTTCCGCGATACGAAAAGCCATGAGCATGGTGTCATATACTTCCTGCACTGTACTCGCAAAGACCTGAAGCCAACCCGTATCCCGCTGAGAGAATGCATCGGTATGTTCTGCCCATACATTCCATCCGGGCCCCAGCGCCCGGTTCACGTTAGCCATCACGACTGGCACTCTTGCCCCGGCTGCCCAGTGAAGCATTTCATGCATATAGAGCAGCCCGTGTGAGCTGGTTGCAGTGAAGGTCCGGGCGCCTGTTGCGCTCGCCCCGATGCAGGCTGCCATCGCGGAGTGTTCACTCTCCACCGGGATGTACTGGCAATCAAGGCGTTTCTCAGAAATAAAGGCAGCAATCTGTTCTACGATCTCTGTCTGAGGGGTAATGGGATAAGCCGCCACAACATCCGGCTGCGCCTGAAGAACTGCTTCAGCTACTCCCTTGTTCCCTGTAGCAATTAGGTGCATGGCTTCTCCAACTCGCACCGGATTCGTTCCATCGTGCGGGTGATCGAATGCTGGAGTTCTTGCACCTGTTCGAGAGTGATTGCTTGGAATCTTCCCTGTATCTTCAGATATTCCTCTAAGGGAAGGGGCGTTTTCATCGCCGCACGAGAGGGACCGCTGATACGGAGAGATCCGTGTTCCCGTTCCCACAGAATCCACGCACCAGTTTTAACGGCAAGCTTCCCTACCTCGATACTCTTTTCCGTTGGATATCTCCACCCCGGAGGGCAGGGAGAGAGGAGGTGGATAAATTTTGATCCTTCGATGGAAAGGGCTGTTTTAACCTTCTGGAAAAGATCTAGGGGGTATGCACTGCATGCGGTTGCCATGTACGGGGGTCGATGCGCCTCCACAATCTGATCAATATCCTTCTTCGGATGGATCTTTCCTGATGGGGTAGTACTCGTAATCGCACCAAGAGGCGTCGATCCCGATCGCTGCATTCCGGTGTTGCCATACGCTTCGTTATCATAACAGATGTGGAGAAAGTGGGTCTCACGCTCAAAAGCACCGGAGAGTGCTTGTAACCCGATATCTACCGTTCCACCATCCCCCGCATACACGATCACGTTCATTTTCATGCCCTTTTTCTGATATGAAGCACTCATACCGGAGGCACAGGCTGCAGCAGCAGCAAATGCAATATTGTATACCGGAACACGCAATGCTGTTCGGGGATAAACGCCCTGGATAACACTGGTACAGCATGCAGGTATGACGAGGACGGTCTCCGGACCTGCAGCTTTCAGTACATACCGGAGACTGAGTGAGGAACTGCACCCCGCACAAGCAGAGGTACATTTCAGGATAAACTCTTCCTTTGGGATCTCGGTCATTAGAGATGCCTTCTTAGCCCTCAGTTACAATCACTGATGAGGGTTATGCATTCTCCCGATAAGATCTTCCATCAGACCACCCGGAGACAAAGCGTGAGGTAATCGCACATCTGATCATTCCCCACGAATATCCGTCATTTCAAGAATAGAAAAGAAGATAGCCGTGCATCCGCAATATAAAACCATAGAAGTATCCCCATTCGTGGTATCGATTTCATGAATGCCTCGGTACACTGAACAGAGGAATTATTACGGCCCGAAAGAGTGGGAATCTGGACAGACAGATTCCCGAGGAAGGTGATGATGAGATTGCATCATTTGCTCAAGAGATCAATGGTATGCTTACCGCCCTGAAGGAGGCAGAAAAAGCGATCAAGACACAGAATCATCAGCTTGCTGTCATCAATGAGATTATCAGTATCGTGTCTCGTGCCGATAAACTCGATGGGGTTTTTGATGTCCTTCTCCGAAAGACGATCGATATGCTGGGGTTTGACACTGGGGCAATCTTTTTATTGAACTTGCAGACGAAGCAGGCCGAATTGAAAGGGCATGCCGGGATCCCCTCCGAAAAAGTGCCGGAATTGTCTGCAGCTCGTGTTTTGGATATTCATCTCTACCCTCATGAACAGGTTTTCACCAGAGCAGTTCCGGTATATTACGAGGACAGTTCTGGAACGATTTCTGAACCAGGGAAAATCCCTATCCTTGTCCTTTTAGGAATACACTCCCTTGCGGTGATTCCCCTCTCTGCAGGCTCTGTTGTCCTCGGAGCGATGTATATCGGACGGACAGAACCGCACCAGTTTTCCAAGTACGAGCGGGGCATCATTACTTCAATTGGAAAAGAGATTGGGAATGCTCTTTTCAAAGGTGTCCTCCAAGACAAACTTGTTGCAGCCATGACTCGTGCAGAGATTAACCACGAACAGGCCCAGAAAGCGAAAGATGAGGCGAATTTTTACCTCGATATCATCACACATGATATCAACAATGTCAATCAGACCGCGCTAGGATATATCCAGCTCCTCTCTGATCCATTAGAGGCTACACAAAAAGAGCTAGTGAAAAAACTGGAAAATACCATCAACAAAAGCTCAGATATCATTCATCAGGTATCGATAATCAGGAGGATTCGGGAGAAAAAGGTCTCCAGAAAAGAGATACAACTGGATGCGGTTATCAGAGATACGATACACCATTTTTCCGATGCTCATATCACCTATTATGGACTCCCGGTTGCAGTTTCCGCGGACGAATTAATCCCCGAGATATTTTTAAACCTGATCGGAAACTCCCTCAAATTCAGTGGTCCCGATGCGGACATCACAATCGCAGTAGAGGAGAAGGGTGAGGAGGTAGAGGTAACCGTGCAGGATACGGGTCCAGGTATACCTGATGCCCTGAAACCTGTTCTCTTTCAGAAATTCCAGAGGGGTTCCACCTCAAAGAGTGGAAAAGGATTGGGCCTCTATATCGTGAGGGTTTTGGTTGAGCGATATGGAGGTCGGGTGTGGATAGAGGATGCTATTCCTGGTCATCCTGAATCAGGTGCGGCTATAAAATTCACTTTAAGACGTTTTCTGTAGATGGCAGTGGTGAATAAGGAAGATACAATCCAATTATCGATAGGCTAAGGAAAGAGATATGGCGGAGGACTAATATTACAGGATGAACCTGAAACTCTTTATGCAAAGCGGATAAAGGGGATCTCCCCTGCCCCAATTATGACATGATGGAGGATCTATAGTCGTATTCAACTGCAGAAAATCCTGCCAGTCAGATGAAAAAGTATAACGGTGCACCAAACATTTTTTACGATGCTCGCGGTGTGGGGGAGAACGTATCGTGACAATGCAGAAGCGATATGATCTTCCCCTGCAGCTGATGTTTCTTCTGCTCCACGGTGAGATATCCCTCATGTCGTTCTCCCAGTGGTACAGGGATGAATCTGATCCCGCAGTCCACTTCCCAGAGTACCAAGCCCTCTGCAGGAGCAGGGGACACCCTATCTTTCATTGTTTTTTCGAGCAGGGTTGTAACCTTCCCACTATCCGCGGTTCCCGCACCGACTTCGCGAAGGACTGTGGTCATACCCCTCACCATATGCCAGAGAAAACTCTCCCCCTGGACTTCTATGATTATGAAGGGGTCCTCTTTCCATACCCGTACCCGATGGAGGGTCCGTAATGGATTCCTTCCCTCTGTCCGTGCGATGGAGGAAAAATTGTGAGTTCCCTCAAAATAACGAGCTGCTTCTGCCATCGGTGTAATATCTAACGAAGGCTCGATCAGATAATACCGATACGTCCGTGAACGAGCGGCGTAACGTGGATGGAAATCCTCATCAACCTCCGCATAACCTCGACACCAGCAATCTCTTGGCAGCTGCAGATTCAGGCACTCCACCGCTCTCTGCGGTAAATCTGTCGTAAATGAGCAAACCTGACCAAAAGCATGCACCCCGCGATCGGTCCTACCCGCAAATGCGAATTTCGCCTCCCTCCAGTCATCAAACAGGTTCAGGCGTTTGCAGGTGGCAATAAACTCCCCCTCCACCGTCCGATTGGAATTCTGCTGCTGGGATCCGAAGAAGTGATCTCCAAGATAGGCGATTGTGAACGCGAGTCTCATGACCTGACACGCCGTCTTACACGACGAATGATGCTCCGGAGAGACTGGCGTGTGTAGGTCCGGAGTGGTGTCATCCGGCAGCCTGCAAAAGTCTTTCCCTCACGAATAGCAGAAAGAATGGAGGCTACGCTCGGCTCTGCATCTATGTAAGTGACCCCAAATCCGACGAATCGGGCATGATGGGCATCACTTCCCCCTACACAGGGTTTCTGGTAGCGGCGTGCCATCAGGGCTGCCTTACGGTTGGCGGTTCCAACAATGTACCGGCTGTTGAATGCCTCCACCGCGTCCACCGCCCGGATACTTCCCTTCAGCTTTCGTGCGACTCCGTGCCTCCACATATGATACGGGTGCGGGAGGATGACAAGGCCCCCGAGTTCTCTCGCTTTTGAGATCGTCTCCATAACATCTCTGCGTGGGGGAAGCGACATATCAATCCCCAGAACAATGATATGACCTTGACGGGTGCTGACCTCGATGCCCGGGATCACCAGAACCGAGCTTGTGCATTGTCTCGCATATCGGGACCCTTCCACCGTGTCATGGTCGGTAATAGCAATCGCATCAAGTCCAACCTGTTCGGCTCTCCGAAGAATATCCTCTACCCGACTCTCTCCGTCGCGAGAGAAGGTCGAATGGACATGCAGGTCGCACTTGAGCATGAGATCAGATCTTTTTTCACCTACCAGATATTAAGTGAGCGTATGCGTATCCTTCTTCCCACCGGTGAAGCGACGAAAGACCAGGTCAAGCGTGCGGCGGAAGGGTTTGATGCCGAGGTAGTGGTCACCGGATCCATTGCTTCTTTTCTCACTCCTGATCAACTCCGTGCTCTCCTCAGGAAAGAATGGTACGATCTGGTGATCGTATCCGGGATGTGTTCTGCCTCATTTCTGGAGGTAGAAAATGAAACAGGAGTCCCCATTTTCCGTGGTCCCCGCCATGCAGCAGATCTTCCTCTCATTCTGCCTCATATTGGAGCGATCGAGTTATCACGGATTGTTCCCGCGGACGATTTCCTCGCTTCACGCCGCCGTCAGGAAGCATATCGCATTCTCGTTCAAAGGGAAGAAGATGCGGAATGTGATTTTATCATCAGGGGTCTCAAAATTGGTGGAAATTCCCGTATGAAGGTTATTGCCGAGATTATGGATGCGCATAGGCGAAATGACTTGTATTCAGAGGTGGAACGGTTCTTCAGCCAGGGTGCAGACATCGTGGATCTCGGGTTCGGGTTCGATGCCACCCCCAAGGACGTACGTCGCTGCCTTAAAACCATTGAAGAGATTGATCGTCCTCTAGCCATCGATACGATGGAACCAGCCCTGATCAAGGCTGGATTCTTCCGAGCTGACCTGATCCTCAGTCTGGATGAAGGAAACCTGCCTGCTGTTGGAAGAGAGATCGCGGAACATGGTTGTGCGGCGGTGATTCTTCCTGGAGCGAAAGGACTTTCGGAAAATGTTGCCGCGGCAAAAGAGGCTGGTATCTCCTGTCTTATCATAGACCCTGTCCTCCTTCCGGTTTGTTCAGGGCTCACCGGCTCTCTTTCGCGGTTTACCGCACTTCCCTATCCCCTCTTTTTTGGGGCAGGAAATGTGGTGGAACTGTTTGATGCAGACTCCATCGGGATGAATGCGCTGCTTGCCGGTATTGCACATGAACTGGGGGCATCAATCATCTTTACAAGTGAGCACTCCGATAAAACGATGGGCTGTATAGGGGAGATGCGGAGAGCGATCGAGATGATGGTACTCGCCGAAGGACGTCCCTATCCAAAAGATCTGGGAATTGATTTACTGATCCTTAAAGAAAAACGGCGCCGAAGGGAGCCTCCTCTCTCATATAAGGAGATAAGAGGGGCAATCCCTATGCCTTTAGAGATCAGCTACGATCCCCGTGGTAATTTTCGCATCGGACTTGAGGGGGATGAGATTGTAGCGGTTGTCAACGGACGAGGAGTGCGAGGCAAACGATGGGTGGATGTCTTCCATACGATACTCACAAACGGGGATGTTTCCCTTCTCGATCACGCTGCCTATCTTGGTGCAGAGCTGTTCAAAGCGGAGCTGGCACTCAGATTCAGTCGTAGCTACGAGCAGGACGGACCATTCTGAGAACGGAAGATTTCCGGTGATGAGGGGTGGAGTTTACCTATACATGAGGAGGGCTGGCGAAAATGTGACTGCTAACTTCTCTTCCTGGAGGAGGCAGTTTTTATCGTAAGGACGCATCTTGTCGAAGGATTACCAGCCCGCAAGGTTGTTCAGACCGCGGATACATAAAAGTCCATCTTATCGTCCTCGTTTCTCAGGAGTGAAGAAGTACCGCAAACCAGTCCGTCCTTGTAATGCGGCGGGATTATGTGCCGGACGAAAGATGTGGGAAATGCACGACTGATAGAAGAGACACAGGGAGAATGTATAGATAGGCATCATTCCAGTTCCCTCCCTTTTTCTAACTTCGCATCTGCTTCTTCCGATTCTTCTTCGAATGATCCGTAGGAGATAGACTCGGGAAAAGGAAAGACCTGTCCGTTATCCTCATTGGTGTTAAATTGCCACCATTCGGACAATAGCCGCCGTACTTTTTTGTATAATGACAATTCAACCAATTTTTTCCTTTGTCGTTGGAAATTCTCTAAAAGGAGAATTGGTGAAATATTGCAGCTCAGGTTGGCGATTCCTTCGCGACTCGTTGATGAAGCCGCCTTTCTTCAAATGAACCTACGAGAGAGAGAATGGCGGGCATTACCAAAATCGCGCCGATCAGGGTGAACGCGA
>JAJRCP010000067.1 GCA_028678885.1 Methanomicrobiales archaeon | reverse complement strand
GATCCTCCAAGATCTGGAGCAGATGATGGTGGGAAGTATGGAACCGGTTCTCCCGCTCCTTCTTGAAAAGAGACTCCTGAAAAAGGCAGGGAGTAATATCGAGCTTACTCCTCTCTCCCGGGTGATGGTCGAACATTTCATGGGAGTGGAGCGTCTCGACGTGCTTCAGAAGTTTATCCGAAAGCTGGACAATCCTGCGGAGATCGTTGCCGAATTGGAATGCGCTGAGCGGGAACGCTGATACGGAACATCTTTCCTGCAATACCCAGATACTTCACATCCAAGGCGATTCCTCTGCTGAAAGTGCAATTTGATTGCAGTAGCCATATTTTTGTGTATTTCTATGCCTTTTCTACCGTCAATAAAATTAACAATATGGCATTGAAATTTTATGAAATGAAGTCCAAATCATTGGAATATTAAAAATTCGTAATACGGGAAAGTATATATAAAAAAAACGTCATATAAATTCTTGTAACAGGAATTGAAGGACATATGGCAGTCAGTATCGAAAATAATGAGGAATTTAACCTTGAATCCCGGCTTCTGACTATCAGTTACCTTCTTCATCAGGGAAGTATCGAAGGGGAGCTGGTCATCGATCATGAGGTGAAAGATGATCTCTTTATCAAGGATTTCATCATTCGAAACAAGACAATACTTCCTGAATCCAATTTTGTAGTAAACCGCATCAAGAAAGCACGAGCCAGCTTGCCTGCTGAATAATTTAACCTTTTTCAGATTTTATCGGTAGATCTGGCAGATCCATCTCTCGTAGATGGGGTCGCTTGGACGTTCTTCCAGATCAACACTTCGGTCTCTTTGCTGCCCCCAGTCTGCGACCAAACGTGCTTCCCTCTCTGTTCCTACGGTGATGATAACGTCCTCAGCGAGGGAAATCAGCTCCTCCACCACCCGCCGCCACATCACCTCGGTGAAGGTATTGATCTCACCGAGCATACAGGAAAGTCCGCGTGGAACGGGAGTGCAGTACAAGGTCGCTCGGGTGGCATCGATCCACATGGTGGATTCGGGGAGAAGTCGACCCTGCCTGAGACCTAGGGAGAGAAGAGCCGGATCGTTGTCGTAGGCAAGGGGAGTCATTCCCACAGTGCGGAGAGCGTAGGATCCGATGCCTGAGCCACAGCAGCAATCTAGGCATATCTCTCCTCTTCCCAAACCCCATCGGTCTTTCAGCACATCCCGCACAAGATTCATCCGATCCTCTGTTATATCCTCGACTGCGGGTGTTACATCCTTCATGAGTTCACAACTGTAATACTCCCGCACGGCAGAGAGATAGCGTTCCCGGTTCTCCTGATAAATCTCTCCCCCTACCTGTTCAACCCGTTCCAGGACCCCGAGTGTGGCTTTCCTGTAGACAAAGTGGGTGATCTTCCAGCCGGTGCCGGTCAGCAGAGCACAGGCAAGGGGCTCTTCATGTTCATCGATTAGGAATCGAGCCTCCCGGGCCCCTTCTTGGAGGAATATCTGGGTATAGATATCATCAGTGAGATCAGCAAATGAGGGTTCAAGAGAGTATACCTCCTCCAGGTCGATGGTCTGGGCGAGGTTCATGATCGCAGGATCCTCAAGCCTTCTGGTGCCTTGATCAGACCATCCACCCGTGCTTCCTCGTGCAGTTCCAGGGTGGGCGAGAATATATTGCCAAGAATAGTTGCTCCCCGGGCGACGCGGACCGTCTCCCCGCTGACCACCTCTCCATGGATTATCGTATCTTCCCCGATCCGGATGGGGCCCGGTGAACGAAGGCTGCCAAAAATGGTGGTATGATCCCCGATCTCGATGGATTCTGCACGGATGGTTCCGTGCAACCGGTTATGCGCACCGATGGTGAGGGGAACAGGAAACGTCAGACCCTCCATGGATAGCTGAGATCGGGAAGGAATCAAGAGGGGGGTCTCCGGCTCCGCATCATCGGCGGTGATCCGCTCCAGGAACTTCTCCAGATCCTCCTCTCGCTCGAATTTCAGCAAAGCCATGAGATAGAGAAGCAGGTACACGATGACCGGCATGGGATTCCGGATCACGATCCAGCCTTTCGCCTCAAAGCCCCGGTCGATCTGGACGTTATCCCCGATATCCATATCCCCGAGAACGGTGAGCTTTCCCCGGATATGGACACCTTCACCAAGGAATGCATTCTCCTCTGCCGTGACATCTCCGGCCACCTGACAGAAATTATCGATCCTGAGCTCTCCATGGGCAGTAACATTACCTGCGACCCGGGAGAATTCGCAGACCGCTACACTCTCTCCGGAGAGTCCGTAATCGATCTGACACCGATCGCCCACCACCATATCGTTATCGGTGATCAGGATGTGTTCCTGTAACTCGGTATGATCTGGAAAAAAACCGTGTGCGAGGAGGTTCCGGGATTCGATCTCCATCTGAGCCGCCGTAGTACTATCTATGCCCCATACTTATGAGCCTTATTTATCAAGTCGAGGAGGATAGGCATCAGAGAAATCCCCCGGATGCGGTGCAGTCCTCCCTCTGCACAGGATATCTCATCAAATCTTGTCACCCGGTCAACCCGTACACCCTCTCCATGGATAAGGAGAGGTACAGGGTCTGCGCTGTGGTCCCCGATGCTGCAGGGGGTGCTGTGATCGGCACAAATAACGAGAAGGAAATCATCGCGTTCGAGTAGTGGAGTGAGCACGCCATCGATACGCTCGATGAATCGTTTCTTCTCCTCCGGATTCCTGTCATGTGCCGCTTCATCCCCTCCCTTGATGTTCGTCAGAACGAACTCTCTCGCATTCAGCTCATCGAGAGAGGCGGCAATCTTACCCTCCAGATTGGAGTCAATCGAACCCGTGGAGCCGGGAACGTTACGATGCGCCAGACCAACCACCTTTCCGATTCCGATGATCAGGGTGGCAGCGGCGATCACGCTTCCCTGTAGACCATAGCGCTCCTTAAACGACTCAAAATGACCCATCTCTCCCGCACCGCGGAGGAGTATGATGTTGGCTAGAGGCTCTCCACGTTTTTTCCTTTCCCGGTTTACCGGATGCCTCTCCAGAATCTCACCGGATTGCCGGATAAACTCGTTGCATACGTCCGCAGTTTTTTTGTCCGTTTTTTTCCGGGTACATGGTCGGATGCGGGGTGGCATGACACCCTCCTTTTTGGGATCATTGCTGGAGACCTGTGCGCCCAGCCCTTCTCCTTTCAGGGCAAGTGCTGCCCGGTGTCCTGCGCCAGATCGGAAATTGAAGGTCACGTCAAAGGCAGAGAGGTCAACCCCGTCTTGGATGGCTGCGCTCAGCTCCCCTGTCTGATGAATCCTTCCAGCACGGCGATCGATGATCGTCTTATCCGGTGCTGCGGTCGCATAATTTCCACGAAACCCGATCATCCCAATTTCCATGTGGATCCCGCAACCTTCTGCTTCCAGTGGTCCCCGCCCGGTATAGTATTTCTCGGGCGGATATCCGAGGAGACTCAGATGCGAGGTATCAGAACCCGGGCGGATTCCCGGGCCGATGGTATCCATAATCCCGCAGATGCCCTCTGCAGCCAGACGATCTAGTACCGGTGTTGAGGCCGTCTGAAGTGGGGTTTTTCCTCCCAGTTCTGGGCAGGGGCGGTCTGATATGCCGTCAAGCACCAGCAGCAGCACAGCGCGGGGAGTCATAGAAGAAAAGAGGTACTCCGGGATAATTACCCTGCCGATTCCCCTGATGGGGATTACGCCGAGGCAAGGACTTCCGGAGTCGCCGATTCTACTTTTGATTTGATGATCTCCACTCGGCGGATGGGGTAGATAGTCTTGATCTGTTTGAGCAGCTCTTTTCCGATCTCCCCGTTGACCATTTCGCGGACAAAGGTATCGTGATCGGCCTGGGCTGCATAGGTCCGGACAAAGGAGCTGAGTATCTCGCGGATTGCATGTACCTGGCTCAAATTTGCCCGTGAAAGGGTGAGGCAGGTAACGGTCACTCGGAACCTCTTTCCATCTTTAGTGGTCACCGGGAGGATGCTGTCGATCCGTGAGGTCTTCCTCTTCACCAGTGATCGCATAAAGTCCCGGGTCACCTCGTGCCCGGCAAACTCAGTATACGCGGCATCGCCGGTCACCGTGGCAACCCTTAATAGGAGTTTGATCTGCTGCTTTGCATAGTCACCGGTCACTTCACCGAGGGTGGTTGAGATGATTCTTCCCATCACCTTTTCCGGTTCGTTCGCAATGGTATCGCCCATATAAGTCTTTCCGAAGACCTCCGGGACGTACACCTTGAACCAGCTCTTTGCCTTCCACCCTTCAACCTTTCTTCCCATCTGTTTTTTCTTTACCATCATATCACCTCATCAAAGAAATCTGAAGATATCTTTCAATTCACCAATGCGTCGTGCCACTTCTTCAGGCCACCGGGACGGATCAAAGCCTTTCTGGGAAAGAAATGCCGCGGTCCACCGCTCAAGACCGATGCCGGAGCACCCGGACCAGCAATCTTCCCCGCTCTGAATCTTCACGGTGAAGCCCCGTGGATACTTATCTCCATTCACACTCACATTCTGGAATTCGAGCCAGCTTCCGTTATACGGCAGTATTGCTTCGTAATCGGTTGTTCCGACCGAATCACAGCAACTATCTTCGACCATTCCTTCCTGTGCCATAAACCAGGGGGTTACCCGGGCAGCACGCCATTCCAGTTCCAACTGGTCGTTGAACACGCGTGTATACGCACTATGGAGGGATTCGGCGATCTGCACGGCCTGATCCGCACTTCCCAGCCACAGGATCTCGATTCGGTGAAACTCATCCACCCGTTCGATCCCGTGGATCCCCCCACTCTCATAGCGGTGGGAGGTTCCGCTCCGGTCAAACACCCGTATCGGAAGGCAGTCGTTTGCGAGTGTTTCACCCTGGACAAACGGCCAAAACGACGGACACTGTGCATAGCACATCGCGCCCACAGGTCCATCAATCCTTTCCCGGATCTTCTCCACCCACACTTCACCAGTCACCTTGAAATAATCCGCAATATCCTCCCAATAGGCGG
>JAJRCP010000066.1 GCA_028678885.1 Methanomicrobiales archaeon | reverse complement strand
TTCTTTGAGGATTTTCTGACTTTCGGTGTTCAGGTAATCTATGCCAAGCGCACGCAGGAACCATTCCTTCCTTCTACCTGGTGTATTCTCCAGCAGGGTCAGAAGATCTTTCTGTGCTGCATAAATGGTGTTTTTGAAATCAACCGGGCCCATGCCCAGAATTCTTCTCACCTCGTTCTCTACCGTGCTTACTGTGGTCGCCAACTTTTTTGTACCTTTATAGAGGGTTGCATCGTGATGGATAGTCTTTCCCTTTTTAAACGTGCGAAGGACAGTATAACTCTCACCGCCAATACGGAAGTCAAGGCGCACTGAACACCGCTCCCGTGGGGATGCAAAGGATGAAACGATATGATCCGGCGATATACCAGTCCCCTGGACACCATACAGGGCGAAGAAAATAGCCTGTACGATGCTACTCTTCCCAGTACCGTTGTTACCAAGGATACCGGTAATACCATCTTGGAACCTGATCTCCTGGTTCTTAAAACGTTTAAAATTTTCCAGGACGAGACGGTCAATGATCATCTGCCATCTCCTGGTGACGCCCCATAACGGTCTTCAATACATCAAGACCGCACCGTCTAACGAATTCCTTCTGCCGATTCTTGAACTGATGTTTGTCGATAAATGAGGAATATTCACCCAGATAATCAATTGTTTTGAGATCTTGGTGGGTTGAGACTGGATGGTCCTCGTCTCTTCCCCACACACGGATTTTCAGATTGAGCAGCTGCTTTTGTATGTCAATTAGTTCCCGCATATCCGGGCCCCTGCCATGCTCCCGACGTAGCCCGGCAAGGGTTACCTGCACCATTGCATGAGGAGGCAATCTAGTGTGCTCAATGCGGGAAATAATCTCACTTGTAATTTCTCCAACATCCACGCCGTCACAGGAGATGGTTCCTAAATCGATCATCGGAGTGCAGGGAAGCGTTATGTGGTGCACATCATCGCGGGAGAGATCAACAAGGAGTCCTCCTTTGGTGTCTGCGATCTCTCCGTAGGTAAAGTACTCTGCCGAACCAGAGTACCATGCATTACCGGTAATCTGTGTTTGGTTATGGTAGTGTCCGAGTGCAATATATGCAAACTGATTAGACAGGATGGTGTTGTCCAGCTCATATTCGGCGACCGTTGCAAGCCTTTTATCTCTTATTGAATGTGCCAACCCATGAGTCACCAGCACATGGTGATGACCTGGATCGGTCTCTATCTGGTCAAATGCAATCCGGTAATGCCTGGGTTGAAGCATATTGGGAATGAGGTGGAAGATCGTATCCCCGATCTCCACTTTTTCATACCGGAATGAGTACGCTGCAGTGATATGGGATGGATGGTAGGTCAAGACCTCAAAAGGTGAGGTTGTGTATCGGGTCTTCACCATACTGTGATTCCCAGCAATCACCACCAATGGAATATCTGCGGTCTGAAGCCGGTCAAGCGCTTCAAGAACCGTGGTGTACGCACGGGTCTTTGGCCTCACCTGATCGAAAAGATCTCCGGCATGGATAAGAACGTCTGGCTTCTCCCGGATGATCTGATCCACTCCCTGAAGGAAATTCTCATAAATGAGTCGTTCACGAAGGTTCATCCCTTCTACATCCAGGTTATTAAACGTGGAAATACCGAGATGCGTATCCGCAATATGAATGAACCTCATTTCTGACTACCTCCAGAACTCCACGGAGAATTAAAATATGGGGTGCAGGGTGAATGTGATCCTTACCCTTACTTATCTTATAGAAGGGTTCCGATATTAGTATGGTGATTCTCTTGTCTCAGCGTGCTGTCGATTCATTCTTTAACGCGTCATTTCTTCTGTGCGAGATCCGGATGATACTGCGGGAGACCGCTCCTCATCATCATCTGGAAGGGGAACAGAGGATCCATCTCCAGGACCTACTGGATTCACTTGGAACGGAAGTGCAGATTCTGCGGAAGGAGCTGATCCCGTGAAATGTAGTGTTGATCTAGAAGCAAGGGAGATAGAGGAGCTCTATATTAA
This sequence comes from Methanomicrobiales archaeon, assembly GCA_028678885.1. Taxonomy (GTDB): domain Archaea; phylum Halobacteriota; class Methanomicrobia; order Methanomicrobiales; family JACTUA01; genus JAJRCM01. The sequence goes on along the minus strand of JAJRCP010000066.1, from coordinate 2,427 downwards.
TATCGATCCAATCCAGGCCGGGGGTAGGCTTACCATCGATGCGATGAAAGCGATCATCGCGTATGGAGATGGGTACTCGGTTTGCGACAATTGCAGGAAGCCTTTCCGTCTCGATTATATCAAGAAACCCCCTGTCGATGCCTTCCATCGAGATCTCGCCCACTTCCTGCATATGGATGTAGCCCGCGTAGTCGCCGGAGCACGTCGTGGTTTTCAAACAGTTACGGGTACCTACGTACAAAACGGAGATCCCGTCCTTCTTACCTCGTTGTCCCATTATACCGAATTCCTGTCTGTAGAAGCCCAGGGAGGTATTCCTCTGGAGATCCCGAAAAATTCCGATAATCTAATCACCGGGGATGCTACAGCAGAAAAGATCGAAACGGTGACTCGGGAATATGGTCGGTCACCTTCCCTCGTATTCATTGACCATTTTGATTACCAGTACGGAAATGAACATGCAGTACGAGATGTGATCCGGGTTGCCCACCAGTATGATAGTATGGTCCTGTACAATGGTGCTTACACGGTCGGAATCCTCCCGGTGGACGGAAAGGGTCTGGAGGCAGATTTTGTGGTGGGATCGGGTCACAAGAGCATGGCGGCCCCGGCGCCATCAGGAGTTCTTGCTACCACGCATGAGCACGCAACAGAAGTGTTCCGTACTACCAGGGCGAAAGGAGATACCACCAATCGTACATTTGGCATCAAAGAAATAGAGATGATGGGTTGCACCCTGATGGGGGTGACGCTGGTGGGCATGATGGCTTCCTTCCCATCAGTAAAGGAGCGGGTGAAACACTGGGAACGCGAACTGGCAAACGCACGGATTGTAGTTGATGCACTCCGCTCGATTGAGGGGACAAAGATCTTGAGCGAATATCCCCGGAAACACACTCTTACTCGGGTGGATACGTCACAATCTTTTGACCTTGTGGCCCAAAAACACAAAAAAAGGGGTTTTTTCTTCACCAGTGCACTCCGAGATCGAGGAATCGTAGGCCTTATACCGGGAGCAACAAAAGTATGGAAGTTCAATACATATGGGCTCACTCGAAGGCAAGTGGAATATCTGGTAAAGGTATTCCGTGACATCGCACGGGAGAATGCAATCCCTATTTCTGGCTGATGTGTGGAAAACACTTTTATAGATGAGAGCTGTTAGTTCCCTCCCATGGCGCCGGATACACCTGTAAGGGTCTTTCTCTGTTCTGGAGATGATAAGAATTTCACTTTCATTCATTAAAAAAAGAAAAGAGAATTGAAGTTATTTTTTGGGGACTTCAATCTCAGTGAATCCCCCCTCACGCACACAGAAGACCAATACCAGCACTCTCTCAGAAAGAGGTAACCACATTAAGGACAGGCCAACTACAGCCTGGGATTCATGTCACCGGTGAACGCTAGCCGGCATCAGAGAATATGAAAGTATGAGCAGGCATACGACACCCATGTACAGCCTGCTCGCCGACCACAATGCAACTTGTAGAGGGACTACAAGATCGAAGAAGGAGCGGTACGTTTTCTAACATTCATTGAGGGTATATGTATTTGGATATGTGATTGCTCAGCGTCGGGAATGTAAGTACCTGGCCCTCTTTTCCCTATTGATCATCAGGGAGGAATGACTGGGTATGACAAAAGATATATCGTATCCTCCAACCAGCTTTCATTTGCCCTGTGGAGTATCTAGTGCGAAGTGGTTTATTAGGACACCTTCATCTCTCTTCTCAGTGACCTACAGACGGTAGGGAGGGCTGAGTATGTGGATGTGCGAGAAATGCGGTAATAACAAGGGAACTCATCTTCTTGTTAAGGGACAAATTAAAAAAAATGTGTGCAAACCGTGTCACGATGAAGAAAATAAGGATCCAATTGGGATTTCCAGAAGCAGAAGATAGGTCTTCCTGCCCCCTCCATTTTTAAATTTTAGCTTCTCATCGTAATGCAATAATGAGGGAGGAATAACTCAAAAAAGTATATCAAAGAATCAAGTGAGATGCCAGGGACAACCCTAAGAAGAAATGGGTTGGTGGTTGGTCATATCCAATTCACTTCTTTCGTTCGAGGAAGGGTAATCCCCGGCAGAACATCCTTACCCATTTGTAATATAAAAGGATTACTCCAAATTATTTCAAACCCCGTTTCCTACCGATAATCAGGGATGAATGCATTGAACCTTCCGGTTCATACTTCAAACTCCTGATATTTGAGGAATATTTATACTAGCAGTACGATGATTAGGATAAGCCCGGGTCTCCCCTTAAACCTTCACCTCAACCCGGGCCTCTCTTTATTTCATGACCCTTTTTCATGCCTTCCATCCTGGTGGAATACATTAGTGCATAGAAACAGTGGCAGCCTGGTCCCAGAGAGGTTGAACCGGGACATGACCGCCATTGGCTGACATGGTACTGGTCATATACT
>JAJRCP010000065.1 GCA_028678885.1 Methanomicrobiales archaeon | reverse complement strand
TCTTCGATATAGCGCCGTTCTTTGAACCCTATCGTCCGTTCCACGGGAATCCCTTACAACGGTATACGTTGTTCAACTATATGCATATCTGCGGGGCAGAAGAACCTTTTCGATACCCCGGAGGATCTATTCGGATACCGTCATCTGGAAGACGAGATACAAAGGGGTCATATCCAGTAGTTTCCTGAGACGAGCAGAAAACAGGACAGGATTTTATCGATATCTTCGGGAGAGGTTATGGGAAGGCGAAGGTCTTAATGAAAATTGAAGTCTCTCCTAGAGAGGAGGGAGGCCGAATCCAACATTTGGCGAGAGACCCCATTTGGATTAGTCTCCTCCCAAATCCCTTCTTGTAGGATTACCCGCAGAGATAAGTAACGGAGACCGTTGCGGTGACTTTCACGTCACCGGCAATGACAGGAGTGACCGATTTTTCCGAACCGGCTGAGTAATAATCAGTCATGGGGATCGGATAGTATCCACCGGAGATGGTGATCTCCTTCACACCGGCGACGACGAGACAGGCAGCGGAGGCGACAGTATCGGCATCACTCCATGCCTGTGCCATCGAGTCATTCAAGGCCTGGGACCGGAGTGCTCTCAGCTGTGCCTTGCTCAGAGAAAAGGTGATATAATTCACCTGATTAACCCCGCCTGCCACCGCCAGATCAAGGATCTCACCGGCTCGGGAAATATCGGTGAGCGTTACTAGAAGGGTATTTGTTACCCTGTATAGTTTGATCTTCTGTCCAAGGATTTGGGTTGAGTCCTCTGAAACCTGATACATGTTATATCCCGTTGTTTTTATCTTATCCGGGGGAATCCCTGCGTTTTCCAGGGCAGCAATTGTTTTGGTCATTATATCCGCATTTCTCTGCTGAGTGACTTTTGCATCTTGATTTTCCGTCTGGACAGAGACTGATATCTCCACCTGATCAGGTTGGGTGAGTACTTCACCCGTCGCCGAGGTATGAATCAGTTTTTCCAGTGGCTGTACAGTATCCTGTGCTGCCATTACGCTCCCCAGTATCGTAATGAGGACAAGGATCGTCGCAAGCACACCAAGGATTGCTTTCTGCATCATGGTGGGAAGGTTGGCCCCGCTATCCATTATAATTACCTTTAATTTCGCAAAATTTCGCAGTTAATTCGATATTTACCGGAAAAGTCTTAACAGCAGTGCAGATGTATTATATGTAAGTCGGGAAAGAGTAAAAATATCTGGGGGGATCAATGCATGAGTGACGCGATCATCGAGGTACGAAATCTTTCCCACTGGTACGGGCACATCAAAGCAGTGGATTCCGTGCAGTTTGAGGTGAAGAAGGGGGAGATTTTCTCTTTTCTCGGGCCGAACGGAGCAGGAAAAAGTACAGTGATAAATATCCTCATCACCCTTCTCCCCATCCAGCATGGAGAAGCTCGGATTGCGGGGTATGATGTAGCCCGTGATCCGGAAAAAGTGCGTGACTCCATCGGGATTGTTTTTCAGGAGACCACTCTGGATCGGGACATGACGGTATATGAGATCCTAGAGTTCCATGGGAGGCTCTATTCCATGTCCAAGGATTCGAGAAGGACACGTATCGATGAATTGCTTACCCTTGTGGAGCTGGAAGCAAAGCGAAACACCTTGACAAAACACCTCTCAGGAGGAATGAAGAGGAGGCTCGAGATTGCCCGGGGCCTGATGACCCGACCAACAATCCTCTTTCTCGATGAACCGACGCTAGGGCTCGACCCACAAACACGTCTGAAAACCTGGGAGTACATCAAGATGGTGAATGCAGACGGAACCACCATTTTTTTGACGACGCATTACATGGATGAAGCAGATCATTTGAGTGACCGGATTAGTATCATCGATCGCGGAAAAATCATTACCTCCGGGACACCATGGGATTTGAAAAACCGTCTGGGGGAGGACGTGATCTATATGGAAACCACTGATGATAAGCGGACTGAAGCACTTATCGGAAAGGAGACGGAGGTGCGATCGATTAAGAGAAAAGAGAGAGGAATTTCTGTAATGATCCAGGGAGATGGAACGAGAGTTTTGCCCGCATTGATGGAAAAGGTGCGTGAAGCTGGCATTGGAGTTGAGGCTGTGAACCTGAAAAAACCATCTATGGATGATGTATTCGTTCATTATACCGGTCGTCAGATACGGGATGAGGGTTTAGTCCAGTCCGTCACAAAACAGGTAGCAGGGAAGGAGTAATCCACATGCAAAAAGGTTTTCTTACCGTGTACTGGAGGGATATGATCCGTTTTTTCCGTTATAAATCACTCCTTTTCTCCTCCCTCCTCCAGCCGGCCCTCTGGCTTGCATTCTTTGGTGTCGCTATGGCCAGTAACTTTGACCGTTATACGAGTGGAATACCGGTCCCGCCGGGAGGGTTCAGCATCGGCTATCTTACCTTCATGGGTGCCGGTATGATTGCAATGACCACCCTGTTCACGAGTCTCTATGGAGGGATCATATTTCTCTTCGACAAGAACTGGGGTCTGATGCGAGAGATCATCGCAAGCCCTCTTCCCCGGACTCATATCATTATCGGGGTTGGGCTCAGCGGAGTTACCAAGTCCTTCATACAGGTAATTATCATCACGATATTCGGGATCCTACTCGGTGTTCAGTTCTTTCTTGGGTATCCCCCCCTCCAGATAGGGATAGCCCTCATAGGAATATTTGCCTTCGTGGGGATTTTTGCCCTGGGTTTTATCTTCTTCTCATCGGCTATCGCCATCAGCATGGAATCACCAGAAGGACTTCAGGGGGTTATCACGCTCCTTACCATGCCGCTTTTTTTCGTCAGCAATGCACTCTATCCCATCGACTCTTTCCCCTCCTTTCTGAAGGCTTTCTCAGGGATTAATCCGCTCACCCATATGATTAGCGGAATTCGATATTTTGCAATTGGATCGGATTTTTACGCTCTTGGAACTCACTATTTTAATACGCCCCCCCAGATAGTCTCTTCCTTCATGGGCCTAGTTGTATTTGCGGTTGTCACCTTCCTCCTCGCCCGATGGAGATTCAGCAAAGTGGTTGTAACCTGAAAGGTGGATCGTGAAATTTTATGGGGTCTTCTGAAGGGGAGCAGCGTTAAGAAATCGGAAACCGTGGTGCAGGAAAGTAGTACACCTATGTTCTTCTATCCCAGAGAAGGACTTCATTCTTCTCTCTGGAAAAATTTTCATACCGATCAAGATATTTTCTGTAATGCTGGTGGTTGCATTTGCGCATCCGGAATAAACCAATGAATAGTTTTTATCTTACTTGCTGACTAAGGAGGTGAGTGTGATTGTATAATGGCAACCTGTACTATCCGGCGTGAAGATTGTACTAGCTGCGGTTCCTGTTGGGATCTATGCCCTGAATATTTTGAGGAGGGTCCTGAAGACTCCCTGAGCCAGGTAGTGGAAAAGTATCGTCGGAACAAGAAACCCGGGGAAGGAGACATTCCATCAGATCTTGCTGACTGCGCCCGGGACGCTGCAGACTCCTGCCCCGTACAGGTTATCATTATTGAAGAATGAGCGTGTGACCGCCCATTTGATCGGGTCAGTAGGGCAAGAGGATCTCTGTACTCCAGAAGTGTGAAGTTCCCTCGGAAAACCGGATTGTCTCGTGCTTCCCCTCATGCGATTTGAAACCCATTCCTAGAGATCTCAAGAAGCGTCTATCCTTTCTTTTTAGCGAATAACCAGAACATGTACCGGTGAACGGTGGATGAGTGCCTCCGCTACTCCTCCCAGCACCCTTTCAGTAATCCCAAAGGTTCCTTTCGCCCCTATCACGAGAAGGTCTGGTTCTTTCTCAGCAAGGAGAGAGAGAAGCTCACTTATGGCATTTCCCCTGCGGTACACCACTTCTACTTGGCTAAAACCTGAATGGGTGAAGCGATCCTGGAGTGCAGAGAGCTCCTTCTCTGCCTTCTTCCGAAGGTTATGCAATTTCGCCGCGGAAGCATATCCAAGGTGGCGTGCATCCTCTACATGTGCGATGTGCAGGATTGCGGAGGAGGCGGCCATACGCTCAAGAAACGGAATGCAGGCTTGTGATCCCTCTGAGAAATCGGTAGCATAAAGGATACGGGAAAATAAATGTGCCT
>JAJRCP010000064.1 GCA_028678885.1 Methanomicrobiales archaeon | reverse complement strand
CCGAAAATGATGATTGAACTGGTGGCGAAGAACGAGGACCTGAACACCGTCATCACGATAATACGAGATGCAGCATGCACGGGTAAGAATGGAGACGGAAAGATCTTCGTGCTTCCGGTGGGAAAAGTGATCAGGGTCAGGACAAAAGAAGAGTGGATATAATTAATCCCGTAAATGTCTCTTCGATAAATTTAAACAAAAATCTTGTCAATCTTTTGATTCAAATGATTTAATATCTTGAGAAGCTCTGGTAATCGCAATATCGGAGTTACTCAAACTAAAAGAATAAAGCAATGTATAAGGTTGCGGAGTGCAGGGGAGGGGGGGAAATCTACGTCTAGAAGATCCAATAGTACCGAACGCAAGGAAACAGAGGAAGAACTACGACAAACGAGCCAGTACTTGGAAAACCTCATCAGCTATGCAAATGCCCCCATCATTGTCTGGGATCCACAACTTTGTATCACCCGATTCAACCATGCCTTTGAATACTTAACCGGCAGGGAGGCGAAGGATGTCATCGGGAAGAAGATCGATCTGCTCTTTCCGGAAACGACCCGTGTACAATCTATGGTCCTCATCCAGAAGGCAACAGGTGGCGAAAAATGGGAAACCGTCGAGATCCCCATTCTCCACCGCAATGGTGAGATAAAAACCGTACTCTGGAACTCGGCAACTCTGTATGAGGCGGACGGAAAAACAGTTATTTCAACCATTGCCCAGGGACAGGACATCACCGAACGCAAACGGGCAGAGGAAGCCTTGCGAGAGAGTGAAGAACGGTTCCGCTCCGCCGTGGAGACTATGATCGATGGTTTCGCAATATTTTCTGCGGTTCGCGATACCACCGGAAGAATTACAGACTTCCGGTACGATTACATCAATGAGGCTGGCTGCCGGTTGAACCATCGAAGGGAACAAGAGCATCTCGGCCATACCCTGCTGGAGCTGCTGCCAGCACACAAGGACACGGGATTATTTGATGAGTATGTTGGGGTTGCGGAGACGGGTCATCCCTTGATAAGTGAGTCTCGAATCTACGAGGATGTTTACGGGGATGGCCAGAGACTGTCCCGTGCGTTCGACTTCAGAGCGATGAAGCTCGCCGACGGTTTTGCTGTGATATGGCGCGACACCTCTGAGCGCAAACAGGCAGAGGACCAGCTGAAAGATTACACCGAACGTCTCAAACGCAGCAACGAGGATCTGGAACGGTTTGCGTACATTGCTTCTCACGACCTCCAAGAATCCCTTCGCAATGTGGTGAGCTTCTCCCAGCTGCTCTCCCGGCGCTATTCTGGGAAACTGAATACTGATGCAGATGAGTATATTGGCTATATCGTGGAGGGCGGAAAAAGGATGCAAGCACTAGTACAGGATTTATTAGAGTACTCACGGGTGAACACCCGTGCAGAACCCTTCCGATCAACCGACTGCGAACAGGGTATAGATAAAGTACTACAGAATCTGTTATTCATTATTCAGGAAAATAATGCGGTCATACGGGCCGAATCCCTTCCGGTCGTCAACGCCGACCCAGCTCAGTTGAGTATGGTCTTTCAGAATCTGATCGGAAATGCGATCAAATTCAGAAGAGAGGAGCCACCCTACATCCATATTTCTGTGGAAAAAGTAGATGGAATATGGAAATTTGCAATACGAGATAACGGAATCGGTATCGATCCAGCGTTTTATGACCAGATCTTTGAGATATTTAAGAGGTTGCATACCCGTGATAAGTATCCGGGCACCGGGGTAGGGCTCGCGATTGTGAAGAAGATCATCGAGCGGCATGGGGGAATGATCTGGGTAGACTCGGAAGTAGGGAAGGGATCGACCTTTTACTTCACCCTGCCGACGGCCGACTAGTTCCCATTATCAATAGCCACTTCCCGTGATAGGATGGAATACTGGTGCATTTTTTAAGATGTGTGGGTAGTCACACTTCACTATAATTTCTCACACTTCACTCACACACAAGACACTACTCAATGCTTACATGACTATGATCGTCATAGAACAGGTGCCGGTTGGAAATTTCTGAGTTATATATTATCCCTTTCACAATGCGAGGGATGCGATTCGAACTCATGAACTCCATTGAATCAGCCCCTCTCTGATATTTTATAGAGTTTTTGGGGCATTCCTCCCTGATCGGCACGGAAAACGAAATGAGAGAATATTTAGGTTTGATTCTCGCTGGCAGGAAAGATTGATATGGGGTCGAATCAGGAATTTGAGGACTGTAAATATGAAGATTCTTCATTGTGGTATGATGGTTATTTCGAAAATTCCTGCTCGAAAATTTATTAGGGGAATATGTTTATTCCACCCGTTCAAGAGCCAGAGCTCCGAGATAGGCCATGGTCTGGAATATTTCTTTGTTCTCAGGAGTCAGCATCTCATCGGGTCGTTTGAATACGAAGCCCAGTACTCCGAAAACAACATTGTGGGCTTTTATTGGTACATAATGTCCTGTTCCAGCAGGAAGCGTATCGGTCCCGCTGCCCGCTGCCTGGCCATTATCAAATACCCATTGGGCAATGGTGACTTCTTTTGGTGTTCGGGGGTACTCAGGATCTCCGACATTCATTTGGAATCCCTGCACCACAGGCACAAAGATGGCATAACTTCCCTCCCCGAACTGCTTCATATGATGGAAGAGGATATCAAAAATTTCCTGCCGCTGATTTGTATCGACGAGATCGCGGGAAAGAACAGAGACAGCTTCTACCTTTGCTTCGCTTCTCCATATCTGGGGCAGAAGATTGCGCAGCTGGGTAGCAAGGCTGCTGATGATGAGTGCGATTGCCAGGTACCCGATAAAGGAAATAAAATATTCCCAATCTGAAATCCGGAACGTGTAGTAGGGCTCAACAAAGGCAAAATCGAAGATAAAAATGCTGACAATTGCGGTAAGAATAGCGGTCTCTCTCCGGAGAAAGAGCGCCGTCACCACGACGGGCAGGAGCTGGATGATAAGAAGATTCGACGGACTGATAATATTCCGTAGCAGGTAATTTGTGATTGTCACCAGTGCGAGTAGAACCGTGCTTACTGCGAAATCCACGCTGAGCAGATGCGGTAATTGCCGATGTATGGGAATTTTTATGGGCTTTTTCGGTTCGTACAGAAACAGATCGATTCCCTTGGATTGCACCATAATCCTGTATACTGGAGAGAGGAAAATATCGAGTCCACGGGGCTTACCCAGCATGATCATTGTAACATTGTGTTGCCGGGCGTACCGCACGACCTCACTCGCCACGTTGCCTCCCCGGTAACGTACAATCCTGCCTCCTAGCTCCCGGGCCGTTTCCATCGCGATGTTGATCCATTCCCGCTCCTGATCGGTGAGATTCTGCTCATCCTCCGTGCCAACGGAGAGAACAATCCAGTCGGCGCTGAACCGATCCGCAATCTTATAGGCTGCTCGTACCATCTGGTCTGCGGTAGGCCCTGGCCGGATTCCCACGAGAAGCCGTTCCCCTGCCGGCCATGGTCCAGCGATCGCCCTCGCTCGCATATGCGACACCATGCGCCGATCCGTGATCTCAGCGACATAACGCAGGGCAATCTGCCGGAGTGCGAGAAGATTTCCGGTGCTGAAAAATCGCTCTATCGCCTGTTCGGCCATATCCTTTACGTACACCTTTCCTGCACGGAGCCGTACCTGGAGTTCTTCCGGCGGTAGATCAATCAACCGTATCTTGTCTGCCGCAGTAAAGAACGTGTCCGGAATCGTTTCGATGACCCGGATTCCGGTGATCTGGGCAATTGAATCGTTCAGACTTTCCACATGCTGAATATTGACGGTAGTACAGACGGAGATACCTTCGTGAATCAGGTCCACAACGTCTTGGAATCGCTTTGTGTGCCGTGCGTCGGGGGCGTTGGAATGGGCGAGCTCATCCACGAGCACCATATCCGGCCGTCGTTTCATGACCGCATCGGTGTCCATTTCGAATAGATGCAACCCCTGATATTCGATCGAGGTCATCGGGATCTTCTCAAACCGGTTGGCTAGTGCATCGGTCTCTGGCCGGCCATGTGTCTCGACATAACCGATGGCGACATCCTTCCCATCTTTTCGCCATTCCAGGGCATCCTGAAGCATTGTGTAAGTTTTCCCAACCCCTGCAGAGTATCCCAGATAGATGATCAGCTGGCCTTCACTATTCTGCCGTTCATCTTCCTGTGCGACAACGAGGAGCTCTTCCGGTGATGGTCGTTCTTCGCTGCTGTGCATTTCGATTTCCATATCAGGTACCTTCTCCAAGGCTACGATCCAGTGCCTGGTTAAGGGATAGCACATTTACATACGGCTGACCAAACGGGATCGGATTCCACTCTGTCTCTTTCATTACAAGATCTTGTATCCTGCTCTCGTTGATCTTTCGCTCCCGTGCAATTATCGGCACCTGAAGGAGCGCGGCCTCAAGGCTAATATGTGGATCGAGACCGCTTGCAGAAGTCATGACGATATCTGATGGAATCGGTCCAGATATACCATAACTTCGGAGCGATTTCACCCGCGACGTGACCTGTTCGAGAAGGAGGGGATTGGTGGGACCAAGATTAGACCCTCCTGAATTAGATGCGTTGTCCTGAGAATACGGGGTTGCTGAGGGTCTGCCCTGGAAATACCGGGGTAGGGTAAAATTTTCACCAATAAGAGAGGAACCGATTATCGTCCCACTTTCATTCAGGATAAGAGACCCATGTGTCTGGTGCGGAAACGCAGTATTCGCAACGAGCAATACTGCAAACGGATAAATGAGACCCGTGAGTACGAAGAGGATGAAAAACAACTTCGCCGCGGTCAGAAGGGATTGCATAGAGATCATCCTACAGACCCACAATAGCGGAGATCACCATATCGATCAACTTTATTCCAATGAACGGTGCGATAATTCCCCCAACCCCGAATAGAATCAGGTTATAGGTGAAAAGTCGGGTAGCGGGCATCGGGCGAAATCTCACTCCCCTGAGTGCGAGGGGTATCAGAAGGGGAATGATTAGGGCGTTGAAGATGATCGCTGAGACAATGGCCGTGTAGGGAGTTGCGAGCCCCATAATGTTGAGGAGTGCGAGATCGGGGTAAATACCTAGCAATGCAGCAGGGATGATAGCAAAATATTTTGAAATATCATTTGCGATGGAAAATGTGGTCAGCGCCCCCCTTGTCATCAGTATCTGTTTTCCGATCTCGACAATTTCCATAAGTTTGGTGGGGTTACTGTCAAGGTCAATGATATTGGCGGCCTCCCGGGCGGGTTGGGTCCCATTGTTCATCGCAACCGCGACATCTGCCTGAGCAAGGGCGGGAGCATCATTCGTTCCATCACCGGTCATGGCAACCATATAGCCATCACCCTGGAATTGTCTTATCAGACGGAGCTTTTCATCCGGTTTCGCTTCAGCGACATAATCATCCACACCCGCCTCCGCAGCAATCGCTGCTGCCGTGAGATTATTGTCTCCAGTAATCATCACTGTCCTGATACCCATCCGCCGCAGATCCAGGAATCGTTCCCGTATTCCCTTCTTCAGGATATCCTTGAGATAAATAACTCCCAGAATCACAGAATCCCTGCTAACCACCAGCGGGGTTCCACCGGACATCGCAATGCCGGTCACTTTTGCTTCCAAATCCATAGGCACTGTACCTCCCTTTTCGTGGACCATACGGGTTATCGCATCGGAAGCCCCCTTCAGGTAGATCGTTTTCGAACATTCTGCACCACTGACCCTAGTATGAGCAGAAAAAGGAATAAATCTGGCATCTGCGGGACACGATACCTTCGTTCCCGTCTTTTCCTGCACGAGCCGGACAATGCTCTTTCCCTCTGGAGTCTCATCCGCAATGGAGGCTATAAACGACGCTCCCACCAGTTCTTCTCTCGACTGCCCGGAAACCGGTACAAATTCCACTGCCTGGCGGTCACCGAGGGTAATCGTTCCGGTCTTGTCGAGAAGGAGGACATTTACATCTCCGGCAGCTTCGATAGCCCTTCCTGAGAAAGCGATCACATTCTTCTGGAAGAGCCGGTCCATGCCTGCAATACCAATCGCGGGGAGGAGGGCGGCGATAGTCGTCGGGGCCAGACAGACAAAAAGAGCAATCAGTACCGTGAGGCTCGGGAGTGCACCTGCACCGCTTTTTGAAGCACTGAATGTTGCAACCGGAAAAATATTCGCTACTACGATCAGGAAGACTGTGGTCAGGGCGATGAGTAATACTTCAAGGGCCAGCTCGTTCGGGGTCTTCCTGCGCTGTGCACCTTCCACCATAGCGATCATGCGATCCAGAAAGGTATTCCCGGGTTCGGCTGTGATGCGGACAACGATCTCATTTGCAATTACGCGGGTTCCGCCAGTCACAGCGCTCCGGTCTCCTCCCGATTCCCGAATAACCGGGGCCGATTCACCGGTAATAGCGGCCTCGTTTACTAGAGCAGCCCCTTTGATCACTTCTCCATCCCCGGGGATCATATCCCCGGTTTTGATGAGTATCAGATCACCGCGCACGAGATCCGTCGACAGAACCTCTTCATAAGGTCCATCGAGCTGCGGAGATCGTAATTTCCGGGCGATAACATTTGTCCGCGATGCCCGAAGCGAAGCTGCCTGCGCTTTCCCCCGACCTTCAGAGACGGATTCCGCGAAATTGGAGAAGAGCACCGTAAGCCAGAGCCACATGGAAATGAGCCCGGTAAAAAGCGGAGGTTCGGCAGCGGAGAAAATGAGTCCGGCGGCAAAGCTGAGCGTCGTCAAGATTCCGCCAATCTCAACGGTCAGCATCACCGGATTATTCTTCTGCCGCCTAAGATCCAGCTTTTTCACTGCATCCAGTGCAGCTTCTTGCAGTAATCGTGGTTCAAAGGTATG
>JAJRCP010000063.1 GCA_028678885.1 Methanomicrobiales archaeon | reverse complement strand
GTAGTGATGCATGCGACCACGAGCGATGATCACTGTGCCATCCACCGGGCCACCCGGGTGCGCAAGTTACACACCTCCCGCCGGGATGCCTTCCGGAGCATTGGAATACTCCCGCTTGGAACGGTGGAGTATCCCGGTCTCATCCTTACCCTCGGTTCCCACGCCCGGAGAAGAACGGAAAACGAAACTCATCTGCATGACCGCATCGAAACCCGATGCGGGTTCTTCACGTTCGTTCCCGGTGCATCCCCTGAAGTGCTTGCACCCTACGAGGGGTATCGTGGCCTCGTAATCGCCGGAACAGGGCTCGGGCATGTGGCGAGCGCTTGGGTGCCACGCATCCGGGAACTGATCGATGGAGGAACCGCGGTGGTGATGACCTCCCAGTGCCTGCACGGGCGGGTGTGCGACCGGGTGTATGATACTGGAAGGGATCTGCTCAAGATCGGAGTCATTGAAGGAGAGGATATGCTCCCGGAGACTGCACTGGTAAAACTCGCTTGGGTACTGGGAACCAGACCGGATCCAGAACACGTGCGCACACTCATGCAGACGAATCTCCGTGGGGAGATCTGCCGGAGGTCGCTTCATGGCGTATAAAAAACTAGGACTGCGGGCAGGCCTTGAGATCCACCAGCAGCTGGATACGGTGGAGAAACTCTTCTGCCACTGTCCCACTTGGTTGCGGAATACTGCGGATCACACCCATGAGTTCTGCCGGTACTTGCGTGCCACTGAAAGTGAACTTGGCGAGCTCGATCGTGCCGCTAAAGAAGAGATGATGGTGATGAGGCGCTTCACCTATTACGCCTATGACAGTACCTGTCTCGTAGAGGACGATGAAGAGCCTCCCTTTTCCCTAAATACGGATGCGCTGAAGATCACGCATATGATTGCGAAATTGTTCGGAATGAAGCCCCTCGAACAGGTGCACACCATGCGGAAACTGGTGATCGATGGATCAAATACTAGCGGATTCCAGAGGACCGCGCTCGTGGCCTTGGATGGTATTCTTCCGGGAGGGTGCCATGTTGAGACCCTATGCCTCGAGGAAGAGGCAGCCCAGCGGGTCCGCGAGGAGGTGTTCTCCCTCGATCGGCTTGGGATACCGCTCGTAGAGATCACTACCGCTCCCTGTCTTCACACGCCAGAGGAGGTTCAGGAAGTGGCAGAGTATATTGGAATGGTTCTTCGCTCTACCGGAAAGGTGAAACGGGGTATTGGTACGATACGGCAGGACATCAATATCTCCATTCGTGGCGGAGCACGGGTGGAGATCAAAGGTGTGCAGGAACTTGAGCTGATCGCTGATGTGGTCCGGAGGGAGGTGGAGAGACAGAAGAACTTGCTGGCCATCCGGAACGAGCTCCAGAAGAGGAAAGCGCAGGCTGACGGAGAACCAAAGGATGTGACAGACCTGTTCACCGGAACGGAAAGTGCTATCCTAGGAAAAGCAACGGCTATTCTCGCGGTGAATCTGCGAGGGTTCGGTGGTCTTGTCGGAAAGGAGATCCAGCCGGATCGGAGGTTGGGGAGCGAACTCTCAGACTATGCAAAGAAATGTGGGGTGGGAGGTATCTTTCATACCGATGAGCTTCCCGCTTATGGTATCATTGCGGAGGATATGCAACGGCTTTGGGAGCGGATGGGTGCAGGAGGGGATGACTGTGTTGTGCTCGTGGCGGCGAACCCGGAACAGGCCCGCTGTGCTATCCAACAGGTACTCCGCAGGGCTAGTATGGCACTCTCAGGAATTCCTAAAGAGACCCGCCGGTTGCTGGAAGGAGGATCGTCCACCGCGTATATGCGTCCCCTTCCCGGAGCAGCACGGATGTATCCGGAAACGGACATCCTTCCCGTAACCCTTGATTATGAGGGGCAGTGGGATAGAATCGCCCTCCCCGAGCTCCTGTCCGAACGGGCTGCTCGGTACGTAGATGTATATCACCTCGATCCCTCCCTTGCCCACCAGGTTGCGTATTCTGAGCGTGTCTCCGTCTTCGTCGATGCGGTTGCACGGGGTGTGAAGCCAACCCTTGTGGCTCGCACGATCACCGGCACACTCCGTGAGGTGCAGCGGGAGGGCGTGCCCGTAGAGAGAGTAGACGATACTGCTCTCCTCACGGTCCTCGAGGCGGTAGAACGGGGAACTCTCGCCAAGGAAGTGATTCCGGATCTGGTGCGTACGATTGCATCAGGAACTCAGGCAGAAGAAGCGATTCAGCGGTACTCTGCGACCAGGTTCTCTGTTGCTGATGTAGAGGCGATGGCAGTACGCATCCTCGAAGAGCGGAAGGAGTTTGTCCGTCAGCGGGGAAAGGCGGCGATGGGGCCCCTGATGGGGGTGCTCATGGAGGAGGTTCGGGGGCGGGTGGACGGAAAGGTGGTGAGCGGGGTTCTCCGTCGGGCTCTCGACCGGTTCCTAAAAGAACAATGATAGTTGAGTAAGGAACTTATCGTATTGCATTCCCTCCCCATCTTAGAAATGATCTTCATTCACTCTAGGATGGCTATCAAGCTCATCATTCCGGATCATCCCTCTCTCCTACCTCCGTTATATTTATCACCGCCTCGGTGGAAGGTAATGAGGAGTTTCATATGGGCAAGACAGGCTCGGTTAACTGGATGCAGGTGAAGGGGGTCAAGGCGCAGATCCGCTTGGTGCCACAGAAGGATACGGAAGTCAAGAAACCGGGTCCGAATCAGCGCTTCAAAGGCCATGCAGTCCTGAAGAAACTGGAACGGTACACCCGAGAGGGTGACCGTGAAGGAGGCCCCCGGGGAGGGGTTCGAGGAGGGCGCGGAGGGCGGGGTCGTGGAAGGGGCACCGGAAAACCCGATCCCAGATTTCGTCGGCGTATACGTCGCTCGAAAGGCTCGATGCTGGGCTCTAAGCAGAAAGCGAAGAAGTGACCTAGGCCGCACTTCCACAAACCTTTTTTCCCCTTCCATCAGTCACTAATGAGTATGGATACCAAAGAGGCTGTCAAAGCCTACCAGTTCGGAGAACGTGCAAAATCTGAGCTTCTCCTGCTCGCCCAGCTGCTCACCGTCGCTTCCGATCTGGCAGAGGGGGAACGCACAGGGGGAAGACGTATCCTTCTCACGGCGATGGAGGGAATTCGGACCGAGACGGAGTTTGCCTTTCGGTCCACAAAACTCACGGACTTCCAGCGGGCAGTTGACCGTCTTTCAGAGGTAATCAGTCTTGCTGAGAGCAATCAATTTCTGGAGGCCTCCCAGCGGATCGGCATGGCGGTCTCTGCAGCAACCACCGCTGCCCAGATGGGATGGCAGGTATTAAGCGACCATGGACTTCTCTGAATTTCACTCGTTTCTCGCGGCGCGTGCCTCGGTGCGGGAATACCGGACCGATCCGGTGACTCCAGAGGAACTTGATCAGCTGCTACAATGTGCGAGCACGGCTCCCAGCGCGGGAAATCGTGAAGCATGGGATGTGGTTTCAGTCACTGATCCCGAAGTACGAAAGGCGCTTTCCCAGGCAGCTCTCCATCAGCGCCATGTAGCAGAGGCTCCCCTCGTGCTTGTGATCTGTACCGATAATGCCCGGTCCGCGTCGCGGTATGGGGAACGGGGATCCCTTTACGCAGTCCAGGACGCGACCATCGCTTGTACTTACCTGATACTTTCTGCCCATGCGATAGGTCTCTGCTCTTGTTGGACGGGGGCGTTTCAGGAAGGAG
>JAJRCP010000062.1 GCA_028678885.1 Methanomicrobiales archaeon | reverse complement strand
TGGGTGCCGAAGCAGTTCTGACCATGGAACTGGACGAACTCGAGGAGTTTGGTCGCTCGGTTGAGGCAGATGACGAATCTCTCGCCCGTATACTCATGAACCTTGGGCTGAAGAAGATGATTGTGGATAAAATTGTCCTGTATTTAAGGGGAAAAAAGAAGGTTACGAAAGATGACATTCTGAGCGAAATGAAAGATTTTGACCTGACAATGCCGGGAGACATCGATCAATTCTCTTTCCACCTGCACCCCGATTTCATCGAGGAAGTGCTGGATGATCTTAGGAAAATCAAAGTCATACAGGGAAAAGATACGAAGATCCGGTACACCAGGGAATAGGCCTGTATTGATCTATCGCCGTGATCTGTCTTTCTCATTTCTGGACAATCTCTGATAGAAAAATGTCTCCGTTTAAGTATCATGCAAACTTTATCCGAATCCCCTGTACTTCTATTACATATAATCTCTGTGCATTTTCATATCGACTCTGTTATTAAGATGGGACTATCTGAATTGCTCGGCAAGCAATCCCACATTCATCTACATTGAGTGGGGTTCTCCTGTGATCACGTAGATCATAGTTCGGTCCTTCGCCTATCTACGAGTGCGCACCGCGATTTCTAAATACAGAAGTGAAGTTTGTGCAGAGAAAATATCATTTGGACATAATCCCATCTCCCACCAAATCCCGCTATAAAATCGATGACGATATCCCAGGACACCGGGTCTGACAAAGGATGACGCTCCTCATCTTTCGGATGGTGATGGATATTCTTCTGTTCGATACTATCCTATTACCGGTTACGAAGATTACGCAAGAATTACCATTACTCGTGAATCATTACAAGGACCATCATGAACCGGGTGAGAGCTTTTACTGCATGAGGTATCCGGGCGGGCATGATGATCATTTCGCCTCCTTTGACCGTCCGAGCTTTTCCACCGATGATTACCTCTACCTCACCTTCAAGGTTGATGAGCATTGCATCGTATGGTGCGGAATGCTCGGAAAGTCCCTCCCCCTGGTCGAATGAAAACAGGGTCACCGTCCCGGAAGGTTTGTTAATTAACATCCTGCTGACGATGGAACCCTCCTGATAGGAAACCATCTCCCGTAATGATACAGGTTGTTCTTCTGAAAGTTGTTGTCTAGCTTCTCCAGTCATACATGGGAATGGAAGCAGCTAGGTAAGAATTCTTCGAAAAAAAGGTCAGGCGAAGATTGGGGCAAAGACCCAGGCAACAATTGCCATAAGTTTAAGGAGAATGTTCAGAGCTGGCCCGGCAGTGTCTTTGAATGGATCTCCGACCGTATCGCCAGTTACTGCTGCTTTGTGTGCCGGAGATCCCTTCCCACCAAGGTTGCCCTGTTCGATGAATTTCTTTGTATTATCCCAGGCGCCGCCGGCATTTGCCATCATTACAGCCACAATGAAGCCGCTGGCAATGGATCCCACAAGAAAACCGGCGAGGGCAGCTGTCCCGAGCAGCTTACCGATAAGAAGTGGGGCAACAATGGCCATAACACCCGGGACTATCATTTGCTTGAGTGCAGCATTAGTGGAAATGGTGATGCACGCTGCGTAATCTGGTTCCGCTGTGCCCTCCATAAGACCTTTGATCTCCCGAAACTGGCGGCGCACTTCCTGGACGATGTCACCTGCTGCTTTACCAACCGCGGTCATGGCAAAGGAGCAGAACAGAAAGGGAATCATCGCCCCAATCAGTATCCCTCCAAAGACTATCGGATCAAGGAGATCGACTACACTTAGATGTACCGCGGGATGCTGGGTAAAGGCAACTACAAGCCCCAATGCGGTCAGTGCAGCTCCACCAATCGCAAAACCCTTACCGATCGCAGCAGTGGTGTTTCCTACCGCATCCAATGTGTCAGTGATGGCACGAACGCCCTTCTCTTGATGGGACATCTCCGCGATCCCACCTGCATTGTCTGCAACGGGGCCATAAGCATCTACAGATAGAGTAATCCCAAGAGTCGCAAGCATCCCAACGCCGGCGATGGCCACTCCATAAAGCCCGGCCTGGTTGGCTGAAACAAGGATCGCTACGACTACGATCAGAACCGGTATTGCGGTACTTTCCAAACCAACAGCAAGGCCAGTAATGATGTCAGTCGCTGCACCTGTCTCCGTAGCTTTCACAATTCGCTGTGTGGGAGGGCGGTCATACGATGTATAGTATTCCGTGACAAGACCAATAAAATACCCAGCAAGCAGCCCGGCTATCGTAGCCCAGAACACTCCTATATATTGCCATCCAAGCATCGTAACGACAAGCCAGAGTGTTGCAATGACGGTGATTATCAGGCTAGCACCGGTTCCCACATTGAATGCCTTATGAATAGCACTCGACTCATTTTTGGAAGAACGGACGAAAAAGGTACCGATAATGGATGCTATGATTCCTGCAGCGGCAATAAGGAGAGGGAGCAAGACGAGATTCATCGTAATGGCTCCGGGAAACTGGGTGGCGGCAATGGCAGCGACACCAACTCCCATAGTTGCGATTACTGAACCTACATACGACTCATACAGGTCCGCACCCATTCCTGCAATATCCCCCACATTGTCGCCCACGTTATCAGCAATAACCGCGGGATTTCTAGGATCGTCTTCAGGAATTCCGGCCTCAACCTTCCCGACAAGATCTGCTCCCACATCCGCAGCCTTGGTGAAAATACCTCCACCGACCCTAGCAAAGAGTGCGATCGAAGACGCTCCCAGGGAAAATCCTGAAATGATGTTCACAACTTCTAACAGGCCAAGCGAAGCAAAGGTCCCAACAACATAAAACATTGTGGAGAGACCGAAAAGCCCAAGACCGACCACGGTCAGACCCATGACCGTGCCACTCGCGAATGAGACCCGAAACGCCTCTGCCATTCCTCTTCGTGCGGCATTGGTCGTTCGCACATTAGCATATGTGGCTGCTCGCATTCCAATGACGCCGGAAACGGCAGAGAGAGTCGCACCAACGATATAACAGGTAGCGGTGAGAGGATTGATACCGATAGCAAGGACGACCGTCATGACAATGATGAAGATACCGACCGCGGTATATTGCCTCTTCAAGTATACCATCGCCCCCAGCCGGATTGACCCTGCAATTTTCTCCATTAGCTCTGAGCCAGGATCTTCTTTTTTCATCACCCAAAATGAATAGGCGGCGAAAACGAGCCCGATAAGGGCGCATAATGGCGCTAAAATGAACAAATCCATCTATGCAATCCTCCAAATTATTCTTTTATGGTATGTTTTTATTTCATTATT
This sequence comes from Methanomicrobiales archaeon, assembly GCA_028678885.1. Classification (GTDB taxonomy): domain Archaea; phylum Halobacteriota; class Methanomicrobia; order Methanomicrobiales; family JACTUA01; genus JAJRCM01. The sequence continues at coordinate 874 of JAJRCP010000062.1, read as the reverse complement.
AATAGTGTTGAATCTATTGAGAAAACGGGCCAGGACTGATAGTGAAATCGAGTATCTTTGTCGCAAGGGTCTGAAGATCCAGGATGACTGCCCTCCCTGGCGTTGGATTGATGTTCATCTGTTTCTGGAATGCGGTCTGAGACTGCCATGCCCCCGCGTTGATACCCACGACACCCCTATAAGTAGTAATCCCGGTCGTATGCACGTGGCCGGTGTGGAGAACCTCGGGGATGGGATCGATCACCAGCCGATCGAATTTCTCGGCAGCGAGAGGGACGCGTTTCCCGTAGGTGAGGGCGAGATGTCTCCTTTTGAGCATCTCTTCCATCATCTGCTGGGGATGGGCGTACGATGCGTCGGGGATGAGCCCGATCATATCGTCGATAGACCTCCCGTGATACATCAGAACCCGGACTCCCTGCAGAGAAATGAGTGCAGGATTCTCCACCCAGATACAGTTGGAGGGAAATTTCTTCCGAAACATCTCGGGTATGGAAGGTTGTGGTTCCACCCCCCGAACGATGTCGTGGTTTCCCGGCGACAATACGATTCGTATGCCCCTCGGGAGCAAAGAGAGCATCTCACCGAGTGCCGCATACTGCTCGTAGATGTCCTTTATCACCAGTTCAGCGTCTTGATTTGGGTATACACCGATGCCATCCACCAGGTCCCCCGCGATGAGAAGATACCGAGTGTCGCTCTGCTCCACCCAGGAGACGAATCTTTCCCATTCTTTTTCCATGAAGGTGTCGCTGCCGATATGAATGTCAGAAATGAGTACCACCTGTCCCGGACGATCGCTGTGATACGGAGCATGGGTGAGAGGAATATCCGGTCGTATCAGAGTATCGGCAAAAAAGAGCTTTCCGTCGCT
>JAJRCP010000001.1 GCA_028678885.1 Methanomicrobiales archaeon | reverse complement strand
TTTATTTTTATCATATAATATCAATTTAAAGTAAATAACAATAATAGATATATTTATATATTTTATAAAAAAAATAATAAATTACGGTAGTGCAGGATTGTCATGAAATATTCCTACGCTTTCACCAAACTCTATGTTGCATCCATTGTTGGAGGGCTCTGTATGCGATATACCATCCCTTCCGATACCGATATTTTTGGATCGGTGATCGGGTACCTATACAATTCGCTCATCCTGCATACGGAATCCTCTATCATTGGTACATTCAATCTGAACGATTACCTGCTTACACTGATGGTTCTCCCGATCATCCTTGGGCCTCTGATCTATTCTGTGGTAATCGGGAAATGGGGTCTTGCAACCTTTATCTTGGGCTTTATGGCCGGATATTATATGCTTCTTGCGATACGATCGGAATTTTCAATCCCGACTCTGATTGTAGCAGTAGGGTTTCTGTCTTTTGGATCCATGGCCACCCTTTATGCTCGGACGCGGTGAAGATTACCCCATCCTCCCCCATACATGCAGAAATCTCTGGATTGCCGTCCAGTGACCGAATAAGCCGAAGATAAGGAGGAGCCAACCCAGATACGGAAGAGAGAAGGGTCGTCCGAGGGAAAGCAGATCAAGAATTCCAGCGATGATTATGAGCACGAGCCGATCCGCACGTCCAAGGATCCCTCCATAATACCGACCCACTCCCACTGCCTGCGCCTGCGTGCCGATATAAGATGCCATGAGCACACCCGTCAGGGCAAATACCCCTATAGGCCAGGATGCAGCCCCTCCCGCAAAGATTCCGATAATGATGAAGAGGTCTGCGTACCGGTCCAGGACATGATCAAGAAAATCCCCCCTTAAACTTTCTTTTTTCATTGCACGGGCCAGAGTTCCATCCAGAGCATCGCTGAATGCGTTCACTATGACGAACAGAATTGCAAGAGCAAGGTATCTGGCATAGAATGCTCCTCCCGCAGCTGCCGCGGCGAGAAATGCGATTGCACTAAAGAAGTTTGGAGTAATGCCGGCTCGCAAACAAAGTTCGGTAAAAGGCCTAAGAAGAACTGCGGTATAGGGACGGAGCCTGTCGAGGGTCATGGGGCTTCCTGTAGATATCCTGACCAATCAATACTTCCATACGACGGGTTGCGGGTGCCCGTTACGACTTCTTCCACGATATCGGCCACCTCCTCAGTGGTGAGGGTAGTAGCATCGACCTCATAAATCTGAGATGGTGAGAACCGATCGATCACTTCCTGAAGGATCACGTCCAGGGCTTCCGCCTCCATATTCTCCTGAATTTTTTCTTCTTCATACCCTCTCTTCCGCAGCCTTCCGGAAAGGATATCCGGGCGACAGCGCAGGATTAAAATCTGGTCACAGGATAGATAGTGGGCGAGATGGCCTTCCACAATACCTTCCACGGGTGGGAATTCCTTGGCCCATTCCTCCTCGTCCGCGACTAGTGTATCTCTCTCCGCATCCCGCTCCAGAATGTACGGCCGAAGAGTATCCACGAGGCGGATAACACTGTACCCTCTGCGGGCGAGTTCATCTCCTGCCGAAGATTTTCCTGTACCCGGTGTACCAGTGATGCCAACCATCATACAGCATTGATCTCTTGCAGGAAAAGCTCGTTCTCCCAGTCCTCCCCGATATTTACCCGGATGTAGTGATCACCCAGTCCTGGGAAGCTGTCACAGGATCGGACAAGCACTCCTTTTCGCGCGAGTTGCTCCATCATCGCATTCCCTTTGTGTGGTGCAGTGTCGATAAGAATAAAATTCGCCTGGGACGGAAATGTTCGGAATTTCACCTCGTCCTTGAAACGTGCTCTCCATCGTATAGCATGCTCCCGAATCCGGCGGACATGATCAAGGTCAGTAAGTGCACCCACCGCAGCCGCTGCTGTGACGCGGTTCACGGCAAACGGAGTAGATGCACGATGGTAACAGGGCTCGAGCCATGTGGGTACAAACGCATATCCAAGGCGCATCCCTGCCATAGAATATACTTTGGACATCGTTCTGCCAATGACGAGATGATCATACTCTTTCATTAAGTCGCAGTAGTCGGTATCTGCAAATTCGATATAAGCGTTGTCCAGAAATAGCAATGAATCGGTGGAATCGAGGATCTTCTTCACGTCCTCCCGTGAGGTGAGGTTTCCCGTGGGATTATTGGGTGTACAGAGAAATGCAAGCTTTGCCTGACGGCAGCTGTGGATAAACTCAGGGACATCAACAGAAAAATCCTTTTCCCTTCGCACCGAAATTACATCCCCACCTTGGGCAGCTGCAGCCACCCGGTAGAAGGAGAAGGTAGGCTCCGAGATCACCACTTTGTCACCCGGTTCGATGAGAGTCCGGATCACTGTTTCGATGATCCCATCCATCCCGTTGCCGACAACCACTGGATTCCAGGAGAATTTCTCTACCAGCAGCTCGGTTAACCGGGTATGGTATTCCGGTGGATAGCGATGCACCTCATCGAGAGCCCGCACTGCCTCTGCCCTGGCGTTCGTGGATAGGGGGAAGGGATTCTCGTTGCTCGCCAGACGTGCAAGTCGTTTATGTCCCTCTTTTCGTGCGATCTCCTCTGCACGGGTCGCGTACACGTAACAGGTTTCACGGTAGATATCCCTAACCGAGGGCCTCATTAAGTACCTCCACTGCCCGATCAATTTCCTGTTCGGTGATGACAAGGGGGGGTACGAGGCGGAGATTCCCATCTGCGGCGCAGTTGACAAGCACACCCTTATCGGCACAAGATTTCTGGACTTGGGGACAGCTTTCTCCAACAGTAATCCCGATCATCAGGCCTTTCCCTCTCGGATTGTATGAAGAGAGGCCTTTCTTGAGTCGTTCTCCTTTACTTGGTATCCTAGGGAGAATCCGTGCAACCACACCGACTGTGGCAAGAGCTGCAGCACAGGCGACTGGCCCTCCACCAAAAGTGCTCCCGTGTTCCGATTTCTTGAACTGGTATTCCTCGCGGGCTACCAGTGCCCCAATAGGAAATCCGCTGGCAAGGCCCTTTGCGAGAAGAACGATATCAGGTTCAATCTTTTCATGCTGGATTGCAAGCCACTTCCCAGTCCTGCCCATACCAGTCTGAACCTCGTCCACCACCATTAGTGCTCCCCTAGCATCGCAGCATTCCCGTACTCCCGCAAGGAAGCCTTCCGGGGGTAGAATCACCCCCGCCTCACCCTGGATTGGCTCGACAATGACTGCGGCCGTCTCTTTTGTCACCGCCCGTTGCAGCCCCTCCAGATTACCATATTCCACGAACGTACAGGATGGTTCAAGGGGTTCGAAGGGTTCCCGTATTCCGGGCTTGT
>JAJRCP010000061.1 GCA_028678885.1 Methanomicrobiales archaeon | reverse complement strand
TGATTTATTTTACCCCAATTCAGCGGTTGATTGGGTACGTGGTTATAGGTATTCTTGCCTGGGTGCTGGGCATGCTTCTATCAGCGATTGCAGTCCGGCTGATAGCCGAGGGCATCATCGCTTTGCTATGAGAAGGATTGAGGTTTTTTCAATAATCGAACGATTTTTGCTCTTTCTCGCGGCTGCTCCAATAAAATTGATATCATCAATCCATCGTCTTCACACGATGTCCCTCATTTCCGGGTTTTCCGGATAGATTTGTAACTGCCCGTGCGATGAGCCGTGCCACCCGAAGAGGTTCGGGGATCTTTCCATCTTTCGTGAAGGCATTACAGAGCGCTGCTGCATCGCTCTCTGGTATTCCCCATGCCCGTATGTACACTGTATATCCAGTAGAGAGAAGCACGGGATTCCTGATTCCCAAGCGCCTATATGCATCAAGACGGAAATCATCACCCGGAAAATGCCGGATGATATCCCCCTCCAGCCCCTCCGATTCCTCATAAGTCACCATGATCAGGGGTAGCTCGGTCTGTTCATGGATCCGTCCGGGATCGATGATATTATACCATGCAATAACAGCTCCGGAGATCATCAGGACATTGATGTCATGGCGATGCAGGATATCCACGATTCGTTCAATCCCCTCAGTGGCGTCCATTCCTCCCACGGTGATCTGGGTCAGAGCAATTCCATCAATCTGCATGTCTTTTCGCATGACCACTCCTGCCAGGGTAGAAGACGACCTATCCGCGAAACTCTCCGCAATTCCGAGAGCACGGAGGCCTTTTTTGCCGACATGCATGCAAGGGCTTATGTTTCAGCTATTTTATATACTGTATGATGGATCTCAACCGGGAGCAGATCTGTGTTCTCATTCCTACCCTGAATGAGGCTCCCACCATCGGTACTCTGGTGCGGGATTTTCGTCAATTGGGATATTCCCATATCCTGGTAATGGATGCAAACAGTACAGATGGAACCCGAGATATTGCCCGCAAAGAAGGGGCAGTCGTGTACACCCAGACCTCACGGGGGAAGGGGAATGCAATCATCGAGGCCCTATCACTCATTCCCTGCCCGTATGTGCTAATGGTAGATGGAGACGGAACGTATACAGTTGACGATGCAGATCGCATGATCGAACCTCTCTTTCAGGGATATCACCATGTGATCGGTATGCGGATAGGAGAGGAATCATTCTCTCGACTAAACCGAATTGGAAACCGACTCATTAATTACCTCTTCAAAATGGCCCACGGTCGCTACCTCTCTGATGTCCTCTCCGGGTACCGTGCATTCACCCTAGAATCGGTACGTCAGATGCACCTGAAGGAGTCCGGGTTTGGAATAGAAACTGAAATGGCCGTTCAGGCAATGAAAAACAATCAGCAGATAATGGTAATCCCGATCCAATACGGGGCTCGTACGGGGACAGAAACGAAACTTAATCCTTTTCAGGATGGTTTTCGTATCGTGCGTACGATTTATCGCTTGGCACGAGTGAATAATCCCCTCTTTTACTTTGGCCTGATCGGTATGCTCTTATTCGCCGGTGGAGCTATAACCGGGATCTACGTGATTTTCGAGTGGTTCAGGAATATTCAACACCTTCCCCTTACAATCCTCACACTCCTCCTTATAACTCTGGGTTTCGAGATGATCATGTTCGGAGTGATCGGTGACCTGATGCTTGCATTCCATCGCGAAATCCAGCTGGAACTTCAGGAACTGCGACAGCAGAAACAAAAATAATTCGACGGTTAACAGTATTTTTCCAGAGTGAATTCTCATGAAAACAGGAGGAATTTTTCCTACAAAAGTATCCATATAAGCGTTTCCTTCTATCCAAAGCGGACGCAAGGGAGTATCTAGTATTATTTAATTCTGAAGGGAGGGCTCATAGACGGGGAGGGAAGAATCACCCACAAATGTTTCTGCAACTACGGAGGTTCGAACTGTTCACATATAATTAAGGAATTGCATTCTGAAATCCCCATTGATTTCCCTACCCCGACTCCTTGATTTGGCGAAGGAGGATGAGGATCCGACAGGCGTGCTCCACTGCTGAGGTGAGCACATATGCTTCATCGAGAGAAGCCCCCGCGGCAAAGGTACCATGCCCCCGTACAATTACAGCAGGAGAGTTTTGAAGTGCTGCTGCAACTGTCCGGGCAAGAGTATGGGTGCCTGATACTCCTTCCACCACCTTTATCCGAGGATAGAGTAGCTCTCCTTCACAATCTTGAGGTCTAACTTCCTTGGAAATATAAGAGAGGGCAATTGCATGAGGAGGATGTGCATGAACAACCGCACGATACGGAGTAGTACGATAGATTTCCCGGTGTACGATGGTTTCCCGTGAAGCTTCCTCCGGGATGGCACCTTCCTGAGGAACAAAAATAAGCTCCCGGGGCGCGTCCAGATATGCGTTCCTCCGCTTGATATAAAACCCCTGATCTTCACGGATACTGATATTTCCAAAATTCCCCCTTACCAGACCTTCCGCGTGAAGCCTTATTCCTATTCGTTCAGCGTCCCTATCTCGCATTCTTTACACCTCTTTCTCCCACAGTACTCCTTCGCATACTCCACAAACCTCCCATGAACCTCCTGATAGAGTGCGACTTGAAGCGGAAGAACCTCTTCGACCAAGCCTTTCAGGGAATTTCCTTTTCTAAGAATCCCTCCACACGAACAGATCTGTTCTGTGTACCGGTCGATCACAAAGGAAGGCTTGCCCAGTCCAAAACAAAGAATGCTGTCTGCAGTCTCTGCGCCGATTCCCTTCACCCCAAGAAGTGCCTCACGCAACCGCACTATAGAATTCTCCTGCATCGTTTCAACGTTCCCGAAGTTATTGATAATGAGTTGGGCAAGCGCCTTGATCCGGCGGGTTTTCACCTGATAGAAACCGGCAGGCCTAATCACCTCTTCGATCAGTGCATCGGGTGCCTCGTATAGGGCTTTAATACTGCACATATCACGCTCTTTTAATCGATCAAGAGCCATTGCCACATTTGCCCACCGGGTCTGCTGGGTGAGCACTGCCCCGATCAATATTTCTTCGGGGCTCCCGGGCCACCACCTTGCAGTATGCTTTCGATTTTTAATGATCCGAATGATCTCGGAAATTTTAGTAGAATCTGACTCCGACATCTTTCAAACGATTATATCTTCCGAGCGTGAGGAGGAGTGGAGTAAGGCTTTCTATAAGGGGTGCGACCGCAAGGGGGCCTGCATTCAGTGGTTTAAGATTAGGGACATCTACGGCGAGTTCCATTACCTGACGTTTCGCTCCCTCATCATCGCCACAAACTGCTACAGAATACTCCAGAGGTTCCTTTAACTCCCGCCACCGGTTTGCTGCGATGTTATTAAATGCGACACACAGTTTTGCTTCCTTAGGAAGGAGTTTTTTTGCGAGCATCCCAGCAGATCCTTCCGGTGGAGGAGTATAGGAGAAGAATTCACCGGTCTTCTCAATGGGATTCACCGGGCTGACCACGACTTTTCCCTCAAACCCGGTCAATTCTTTCAGGGTAGGAACGAGGAATTTGAAGGGAATCGCAAGGATGATAATTTCAGAGAAATTTACCACTTCCTGATTGGTCTTTCCAATCAGGGAGCAGGAAAGCCCCTGTTCCTTCAGGATCTGCTCACAGGATCGACAGCAGACTTCGGCTTTCTCTGTCTCCCGTGAGCCAATCATCACGGTATGACTCTGGGCAAGGCGAAGGGCCATGCCCTCCCCAATCCCACCCGTTCCCCCCACAATTCCAACCCGCATGTTATTCCACCAGCGGTTTCAGCAGCTTTTCGAGTGTTCCAGCATCGGTTAGACCTTCCAGTCTTCGTACCACCTTCCCATCCTTTTCGATGATCAGGGTGGGAACGACCTGGATAGAATATTGGTTGGCAAGATCCATATGCTGGTCGACATTTATCTTTTTGACCTCCACGGTTTCTCCCATCCGTTTCTTCAGTTCTTCGATTCGGGGAGTCTG
>JAJRCP010000060.1 GCA_028678885.1 Methanomicrobiales archaeon | reverse complement strand
GTTGCTAGTTTCACATCGGGGACACCGTGCTTATCCCGCAGTATCAGTCCGATCTCACTCATGGCCTTTCCCTGCTTTTTCAGATCGAGGATCATCTTTTCGATCTCCTTGGGGTCGGTGACAGACCATGAGGGGACTTCCTTACGGTACGGCCGCACGGATCGCGAGGTCCCTTTCCGTCTCGCATGCATTCTTGCCATAACTTACCTCAACATAGACACTGAAGTGCCGGAAAAAGAGTCTCATACTGACTCTTGTGTAATCCCAAGCCCTTCGGCAATGCCCTTTTACAGGCATGTCGGACTTACCAGTGTCAGCACTGTATCAACAAATGCTCAGTATATTTCGGGAGAGAGGTAGATAAAAATATCTCCATGAGAGGGGCCTAATGCATAAAAACCCTGTATGAACGGGAGAAACACAAACGGGGCTCTGCCTGTGCTCCCTAAACGAAAGGGTATCCGATACACTGATTACCTCCTGCTGAAAACATATACACACTTCGTGGGCGATAGTAGTCTAGCGGCAGGACAGGGGCTTCCCAAGCCTCTAGCCCGGGTTCGAATCCCGGCTATCGCATACGTCCATGAATTCTGTTCAGCATTATGGTCTCAGCGTGATAGGTGATGATTGTCCTGGTGTGCTCCGTGACATCGCATCGGTAGTAGCGGCGCACGACACAAACATCATCATGGTGCAGCAATCGATTATACTCTGTGGTCCGCATAAAGGAAAGGCATCCCTATATTTCGAGCTGGAGGAGAACGATCAGAAAGAGGCACTGATTAGCGATCTCCGGCGACTCTCCTGTGTGCATACGGTGAACATCCATGATCCCTTCGACCGTATCTTTGGCTCTAGGGTGATCATAATCGGGGGAGGCGCTCAGGTAGCACAGGTGGCAATGGGGGCAGTGAATGAGGCGGATCGGCACAATATCCGAGGAGAACGGATCTCAGTAGACACAATCCCTCTTGTCGGGGAGGAAGATCTCGCTCATGCGGTAGATGCAGTGACAAGGCTTCCCCGGGCTTCCATCCTCGTTCTCGCCGGATCCCTGATGGGTGGAGAGGTATCCCGTGCTGTTGATCGAGTGCGCGAGGCAGGTATACCAGTGATTGCCCTTAAAATGGCAGGAAGCGTTCCACAGCATGCCGATCTTGTAGTCACCGACCCTATTCAGGCGGGAGTCTTTGCCGTGATGCATGTCAGCAGCAAAGCCGTGTTTGATATCGAACGAGTCCGAGGCATGGAGTTTTAATGGATGTCATCTCCCAAGCGGTGGTAGTCCTCCAGAGGGATGGACTGGTGGTCTATCCAACTGACACCGTGTACGGTCTGGGTGCAGATGCACTCTCCGAGCATGCGGTAATGAAGGTATATGAGGCAAAAGGCCGCCCGCTCTGCAATCCGATCTCGGTGGCGGTATGTGACATGGAGATGATGCGATGCATCGCGTATGTCTCGGCCAAGGCAGAAGCCGTAATCCGGAGGTTCCTCCCCGGGCCAGTAACGGTCCTTCTTCCTGCCAAATCTGTCCTCCCGCCACTCCTTATGGCAGGTACCGGGCATATCGGAGTCAGGATTCCCGATCACGAAATCGCTCTCTCCCTTATTCGAGAATTCGATGCCCCCATAACTGCGACCAGCGCGAACCAGACAGGGAAAAAAGATCCCCTAAATGAAGACGATGTACATGTTCCCCATGACCTTCTTCTTCATGGGGGTTCTCTATCGGGAGTACCGAGTACCGTCGTCGATCCCGAACGCCGTCTGATTCTCCGGCCGGGACTCTTGCGTGAGGAGATTACAGGGTTCCTTACCGCCCTTGACTGAGAGATATGGATCTTCCCATCCGTCTCCGTGATTTCATTGAGGACAAGGATGGATGGTTGTACGCTGTTTCAACCTATGACAACAGGGAACGGGTCGGCTGTGTCCTTCGCTATATTCCTCATCCGGAAGGGGAACGAGTGCGGACGGATGGGAAGAGTTACCGGAAGCTCGATTTCGAAGAAGCTTATACATTGATCGAGTGCAGCAAACCCAACTATGCGAATATGGTCCAGCGGGTGCCGTTGGAAGATGTAGGGCGGGTCTATAAGCCAGAAGAGGAGATCCTATCGGTCTGCACTCGCAATGAGAAGGTCCGGTGTCTGGTCGACTTGTTCACCCTCCCGAAAGGCACTTTCGGTTGCACCGGATCATTTCTATGCGGCCTGGAAACCCCGTCATCTGACATTGATCTCGTGGTGTATGGGAAATCGTGGTTTGCTGCTCAGAAGCAGCTGCGGGAGTGTATCGAGGCGGGGCAAATCAACGATCTCTCCCTTGACATGTGGCGGAGGGTGTATACAAAAAGAGAACCGGCGATATCGTTCGAGGTATTTGTCCTCCACGAAAAGCGGAAATGGAACCGCGGGGAGATTGAAGGGACCTACTTCGACCTGCTTTATACCCGTTCCTATGAGGATCTCGATATGGAACCTTTGATAAGAGGGAAGGTGATTGACCGGAGATGCATCCGGGCACGGGTTACCGATGCCTCCCTTGCCTATGACAGCCCTGCTATCTACAAGGTTGAGCATGAGGAGATCACCCGTGTACTCTCCTTCACCCACACATATTCCGGACAGGCAAAGAAGGGGGAGATCATCGAAGCAAAGGGTGTCTGCGAGGAGCATGGGGAAGAGTACTGGCTCGTGGTCGGGACAAGCAGGATCGCTCCGGACGAGTATATCATCTCCCATACCCTGCTCGAAGAGCATCTCAAGTAAAATCCGAAATTCTCTGTGCTTATGAGCAGGAAAAGATTCCACTTTTTCTATCCCGGTCTTGTCGAAATGTATAAATAAGGGAGAAAGTAGCATACGCACGATGGCTGAATACGAGCTCTTAGATCAATCTCTAATGGGTATCTTTGTCAGAACACGGATCAAAAAATTTGAGGAGGGACACCGGACGCTTCTGTTTACGTATCAGACATTCGGGGAGTATGGGTGTTCGCTTTACCTATCATAAAGGTGCGGATAAATACGGGACTACCTATATCTCGCTTCCGGAGGCAGTGGGGTGGATCGCCCAGTTGCGCTGGCCGGTTGGGGGAAGGGCAGACATCACGAAACTGGAGTATCGGACCACTTCAGGCCTCGAAGGGTTTATCCTAGCTGCACTACGCTTTGAAGAAACGGACAGGTGACATTATCAACTTATTCTCCCTCAAGTTCGTCAGGATAGAGTGGAAACTAGCACCGATCCAACCTTATTCCGCATTTTCATATACTATGGTGTCAGGCGGACTTATCCATCGTTATTTAACAACTGGAGACCTATAGATTTCCATGACATCTCGCGAAATAT
>JAJRCP010000059.1 GCA_028678885.1 Methanomicrobiales archaeon | reverse complement strand
CTCATCCAATTTTCTGTAATTCAGAGCCACTTTCTCTATATCCGTGAGGATGAGAAGGATTTCTGCTCCCACCAGTGTGGCGATGAGCGCTGCTGCGTGATCCTTATCGATCACTGCTTCCACACCCCAGAGATTTCCCTTCTTATCTTTCACGACAGGAATTCCTCCACCTCCTCCCGCGATAACAATTGCTCCCGCATCAAAGGCATTTTTGATCGCTTCCTCTTCGATGATGGCCAGAGGCCTGGGGGAAGGGACCACTCTCCTGAATCCTCTTCCGCTATCATTCACGATTGTCCAGCCACGTTCTGATCGCAGTTTTGCAGCCTCCATGGCGGTATAAAAAGGCCCCACTGGCTTCCCTGGGTGCAAGAATGCTGGATCATCACGGGATACCAGGGTCTGAGTTAGAAGGGTTACGACAGAGGCATGTATTCCTGCTTTCTGCAGAACATTGAGCATGGATTGCTGGATCATATACCCGATCATTCCCTGGCTTTCTGCACCGCAGACATCCAGAGGCATCGGAGGGAGCAGATGCCGGGAGATCTCATTCTGCAACAGAATATCTCCTACCTGAGGTCCATTTCCGTGGGTTAGGATCATGCGGTCATGGGCTTCGACCAACTCAACAAGGTGGGAACAGGCTTCGTGGACATTGTAGAACTGTTCTTCCGCTGTCCCCTTCTCCCGGTGTTTCAGGATCGCATTTCCCCCCAGTGCGACCAAAATTTTTTTCTTCATCACAAACTCCCTGCATCTGTGGAGCGCTAATGGGGAATATAAATATTTATAGCATGGTGAATAATTCGGTGAATATCAAATGAGGAACGGATTTGGCGTATAATACCCTGAATAGCGCGATATCTTCGATATACCCTTGGTGGGATTTGAACAAGGCACCCTTGCTGGAAGGAATATAAATGACCCGATCTTTACTTTCCTTATTCGATATCTCCAGCGAGGAGCTCAGTTCAATCTTACAGCTGATAGAAGGATACAAAAAGAAAATTACCAATAGAGAAGATCTCACCTCTCTTCAGTCCACTGTTCTGGGACTTCTTTTCGAAAAACCATCCACCCGTACAAGGACTGGATTTGAGACTGCAATCCATCGATTGGGAGGTGAAGCGCTTTATCTTCAGACAGATAACCTACAGGCAAGCCGGGGTGAACCGATAAAAGATACGGCCCGGGTCCTCGGATCTTACCTGGATGGAATTATCGCCCGGGTATATGCTCATGATACCCTTTGTCAATTGGAAAAATACGCTGCCATCCCGGTCATCAATGCATTAAGCGACCTCGAACACCCAACCCAGGTTATCAGTGATATATTCACCCTGCGGGAACTGAAGCATGATCTGTCCGGTCTGACGCTCGCTTATATCGGGGATGGGAATAACGTATGTAACTCTCTCATCATTGGAACGGCACTCACGGGCATACAGATGAGAATCGCCTGTCCGAAAGGATATGAACCGCATGCCGAAATAATACAGCGAGCTCGTGCTCTGCAGGAAGATAGCGGTGCATCCCTGAGCATAACAAGAGAACCTTCGGAGGCCGCTTTGGAGGCCGATGTTTTGTATACGGATGTCTGGGTGAGTATGGGCAAGGAAAAGGAGCAGGGGAAACGATTACGGGATTTCCGGGGCTACCAGATTAATGAAGACCTAGTGAAGAAGGCTTCACCGGATGCCATCGCAATGCACTGTCTTCCCGCCCACCGGGGGCTTGAAATCACTGATGAGGTCATTGAAGGGTCGCAGTCAGTGGTCTGGCAACAGGCGGAAAATAAACTTCATGGTGCAGCTGGAATCCTGGCATTCTTCATTCATCCCAAAAGGGGTGTAAAAAACCCATGAAGGTACGGGTCAGAGCGGAATGGGAGCCCTTGAAGACCGTCGTTGTTCACCGGCCAGGTATCGAGATGTTTTTTGGTCTCCTCGAACCCTTTGCCTCGCTCTACGAGAGGGCCTTCAGCCGTTACGGTGCACGCCGTGAACATGCAAACCTCGAGGAAGTTCTCAGACAGCAGTTTGATGTAAAGGTGCTCCGGCTCAAGGATCAGATCCTTTTGGCTGCGGATAATCACCCCCAAGTCCGGAGACGTCTGATCGACCTAGCCCGCGAGTCTTTGGTATACACGGGGGATCCCCAGAAAAAGAAGCTTGCCTGGAGGGAATTTGAAAAGAGCATCCCTTTGCTGGATGTAGGACATTTTTTCAATATCCTCCTGCTACATCCACGGATCGATCTTCAGGGAGAGGAAGGCACCCGGATGGTGCATGTGAATATTACTGAACGAGAACCTCTCTCGAACCTGTATTTCATGCGAGACCAACAGGTGGTTACAGATAAGGGAATGTACCTCACCCGGATGGCAAAACCGCAACGAGAGCGCGAGACAACAATAACCCGCTTTCTCTGGGAGATCATGAAGGTGTCCTTTCATGAGATCCGTACACCGGGAATATTCGAGGGAGGTGATTTCATTCCCCTCAAAGATTTTGCCTTAATCGGGATCGGAGACCGCAGCAATCAGGAAGGAGTGGACCAGCTCCTCTCCGGCGGAACAGACTTTGATGAATTCGGGGTGGTTCACCAGCCCACCCATCCCCTGATATCGGGAGAGAAGTATGATCCCATGGTGAACATGCACCTCGATACCTACATCAATTTCGCATCACCTAGCGTGGTAGTTGGCTCAGAACTACTGATGAAACGGGCAACCGTAGAGATTTACTATCGGGAGGGAAAGGGCAGGTACAAAAAGGAGAGATCCACTACGGATCTGCACTCCTATATGAAACAGAAAGGCTTTGATATCATCGATCTGACCACGCTCGAACAGATGGCCTATGCCCCCAATTTTCTGTGCATCCGGGATGGAACCATCCTTTCGGTGGAGACAGATAGGGTGATACGGCGGATGCTTACGAATCTTTCCGCAAAGGCAGATCTCGATCCCATCCGGTATAAGGCCCTGCTCGCCCAAGTGACCAAGGAGTACCAGAAACTCTTGTTCGATGGGCAGTTTTTCCCCCATAAAAAGGAGATTTATCGCCACGGTATTGATGCATACCCTGTCATCCTGGAGAATCTTACCGGAGGATATGGAGCCGCCCACTGCATGACCTGCGTACTCCAAAGAAGGTAATCTTTAGGCAGTACAGCAAAGGGCTTAGACGACGTAATATCATTTTTTATCAAATTCCCATTCGTGGGGCCAGATTGGATAAGAAGGAATTATAGGAACGATAGACCCTTCTCCCATATCTATATAGGATGAAAAATCAAAGGCGGGTTTCGAGGATGGATGGAGACCTTTGTAGGGACGAGTGGTTGGTCCTATGATTGGAATCTTGGAGGGACTCTTGATTGGTACGTGATGAATTCCGGGCTGAACGCAGTGGAGTTGAATGCCAGTTTCTACAGGTTCCCTTTTGATACCTATGTTCGGAACTGGAGAGATAGAGGGGCAAGTTTCCGGTGGGGTGTGAAAGTGCATCGTTCCATCACCCACATCCACCGGTTCAATGAGAGAGCACTGGAAATTTGGGGGCGTTTCAGAGAGCGATTTCAACCCTTAGATGAGCTCATCGATTATTACCTTTTCCAGGCGCCACCCCGGTATCAGGATACCGACCGGCTGCTGGCATTTTTTAAAAATATAGATATGAAGGAGAAGGTGGCACTGGAATTGAGAGATTCCACCCAACTCGGGGATGACGATCTGTGTGCTCGCTTGCAGGAGTCGTTGGTGGTCGTCTCTGTCGATTCACCCGATTTCAAGAAAAGGATCTTTCATGGGGATACCATCTATCTCCGTATGCATGGGAGGGAGGATTGGTACCAGCATGCCTATCGCAGGGCTGAACTTCAGGAGATTGCAGCAGAGATAAATCGGGTTAAGCCGGAGAGGGTATACGTTTTTTTCAATAACAATCATGACATGCTTAAGAATGCCCGTTTGATGGTGAAGGTGTTAGGAAGATCGGGATAGTCTAGGTATCTGGATAACCTCTTATTTTTCAGCGAATACTTTTTCTTCTCCGGTGGTTGTAACACTAGATTCAGGATCTCTATGCCGGAGGTAAATCTGTTTGAGTCCATTAAAAGATATATCTGTAAATGTGCCTTTGGGCTTTCACTCGCTACAAATGTGGAAGCTCTTCTAAAGATGCCGATGAGAGAGTATCACGTGTCCCTCCCGATGAAGATGGATAATGGAAAGATCCAGGCCTTTCAGGCATTCCGTGTCCAATATAACGACGCCCGCGGACCGACCAAAGGGGGGATCAGGTACCATCCGGATGTAACTATTGATGCCATCAGGGGCCTTGCAGCACTCATGACATGGAAATGCGCCCTGCATGGATTGCCGCTTGGAGGTGCGAAAGGGGGGATCGTCTGCAACCCGAAGGAGCTCTCTGCAGGTGAGCTTGAACGATTGAGCCGGGCATACATTCAGGCCCTCTTCCAGATCATCGGACCAGACAAAGACATCCCTGCCCCGGATGTATATACAAATCCCCAGATCATGGCCTGGATGATGGATGAATATTCGAAAATTGCGGGAAAGACTACCTTTGGGGTCGTTACAGGGAAACCCCCCGCGCTCGGGGGATCTCCTTTAAGGCAGGATGCCACTGCTCGAGGAGGCTGGTATGTCATTGAGAAAGCGTGCCAGGATTTCGGCATCAATCTGAAGGGTGCAACCGTGGCTATCCAAGGATTTGGCAACGTGGGCTCCGAGGCCGCACTCGCCGGGCAGCAACTCTTCGGCTGCACCGTGGTTGCAGTGAGTGACAGTAAGGGAGGAATCCTGAATTGGAACGGTCTCGATATTCTCCGCCTTCTCTCGCACAAAAGGGAGACGAGTTCGGTGGAGAATTTTTCCAGCGGGAGATCGATCACCAATCAGGAGCTCCTGGAGCTGGGAGTGGATATCCTGATTCCTGCTGCTCTGGAAAATGTGATTACGATGGAGAATGTTGGTTCCATCAAGGCCCGTATGATTGCGGAATTTGCGAACGGCCCCATCTCCTCAGATGCTGATGATACCCTCCAGCAACGGGGAATCCCGATCCTCCCCGATTTTCTCTGTAATGGCGGGGGAGTGATCGTCTCATATTTCGAGATGGTGCAGAACATGAACCTGTACCAATGGGATGAAGAAAAGGTGGAAGAACACCTGAAAAAGAAACTAATACAGGCCTACCACAATGTATATTCCCTTGCCCAGAAGAACACCCTCTCTCTCAGACAGGCTGCCTATACCATCGCAGTACAAAATGTCGTGGAGGCCATGAGGCTCCGCGGATGGATATAAGCTGGAAGTCCGTCAGCAAACTTTTTTATAATAAGAGGAACCTATGCGGGACTGCGAGAAGGTCTCGAAGATGAATGCAACAAAAGTATCACCTACTGTCTGTGCAATGCCCGATGAAGAACACGAAAATCTTCATATTGAAATTGAACTCCCCGGTGTGGATAAAGAAGACGTCATCCTCACCATGCATGATGACAGCTTCACTGTTCGGGCACGCCGGAATGATATAGAGTATGTGGGATCATATGCCCTCTGCTGCCCCGTGGATTATGAAGAGGCGAAGTCCCGCTTCCACAACGGTCTTTTAACTATCGATGTCCCCTACCAGAAACCGCAGATGCGGGGAAAGAAGATCGCGATCGAATAATTCCCCTACTTTCTTTTTATCCAGACATCTCTTCTTCTCTGATTCTTTATTCGAAGTGCGGGGATTATCTTCTTTGTCGGGGGTAAGAACACCACGTGGAGCTACTAAAGACCCGAGATCGGGTGCATTTTTTCAAGAAAAGATTATAAAAAAATTAGTTCAGGTCCATCGTACACAGTACGGTACTTTATCACATTCGGTGCGGTGCAGATTGCACTTTTCCTTTTTTCCTTTCTTCAATACCTTCTGATCACATGCATCGCATTTCATAAACCAAAATTATGCGAATTTATTAACGATAAATTTTCCCTATAATGAAATGGCCATCATTGTAAATACCCTAGCCCACCAACTACAAGGCATTACATTAGGGTTATTTACGCTAGGTCTTATTGAAACCCTCCTTACTCAAAGCAAAATGCAAGGGTGTTTTTTGGGTCATTCTGCCTAGGGGGGAGATGAAAATAGAACGGATTAAGAAGATAACTTCGTAAGTTTCAGATCATAAGAGTCAATATTATAATTTAACTCTGAATAATCCCGCTCAATATATGGATAATAGGGACTGTCTTCGTCAAATGAATTCATTATGCCTAGAGCATTTTGAGTTTCATATTTTGCGTTACGATATTCCTCTATAGCTGTATCCCTATCAATTGAAGCCATTTGGTCCCCGTGATATCCCGCCGAGGAGGCCTCTATCTTGTAAATTTCGTAATTGCAAATGGTTGTTAAATCATCCCTTTCTTTTATAATTTTTGCATCTGAAGATTTTATATTCGCTAATTGAGATTTGATAGTGTTAAAATTAATAATAGCCTCAGGAACGATTATCAGACGATAATCAGTGATATCTTTTGTCAATGTTCCTGCAAATAATCTGGTCCTTTTTTCGATGAATATATCCCATTGATTCTGAATCTCTCTCCAATTTGCATCAATCAATGATTGTTGTGCGGTAATATTCTCCGTGACTGTTGGAGTAATTGGTGTACTTGTTGAGATGAGAACAGTTGTCTCAACAGGCGTCAAAACCGATGTTTTAGGAGATGGGCTTGGTTGTGGAACTTTTGACGAAGTACAACCACTGATTAAAACAATTATTACAAAAAAGCTCGTTAAAAATATTGCATTTTTCCTATGATTCATGTAATCTTATTTCCACTTATAAGGTAAAATAAATTCTTTTCTCGTTACTATAATCTTATGCAATGGTAAAGGAAGAAATTCGTTAGAATAAAATTTCTAATAAATAAAAGTCTTGGGTTCGAGGATTTTTTTGAGTCAATCCAATAGGCTGGAAGGCATGAAAAAAGGGATATGAAAATGTATTAATTTGTATCTTCTTTTATGGCCGTCAATAAGAGTTTGGATTTAGCTGTTGTATTTGGATTTGTTTTCCGAGTTAGGGAGAGACAGGAGAGATGGGAATAAAAAATTGAGGAGTTGTTTACAAGATGCAGGGATGTCCATTATTTGTTGGATGAATCTGAAGGTGACCGCTGTTCAGACACCCAATCAGGGCATACCCAATCGCAAGTGGACACCCACTATCAATCGGGCCCGTTATTGGTCCTTTGATACGTGCATCTTCGGTCGCTTGGTCGGTATGGTATGGCCCACCTTCTGGAACACAATTTACCCAGATCTTATAACCATCTCGGTGAATCCCTGGTTCGTTGATATCCCAGATCTCTACTCCCCAGACGCACCCTTTGAGATTCGAACCCACAAACTCCTTCGAAATTGGATCTTAAGTTCGATGGTTTTGACCAAGCTTACCCATCTTCGTACCATGTATATGGGAATATACATCCTATTCGCAGATTTTACGCGATATCCTTTTATTCCAGAACGGCATCTGGTCGACGTACTGGAGACTGGCCAATGGCGAAATGGGTTTGTTCAGTATGTGGATATGTCTATGATGAGGAGACGGGCGAGATCTCCACCCAGACTCCTCCGGGAATTGCGTTTTCCGACCTTCCGGATACCTGGCGATGCCCGGTCTGCGGAGCAGAAAAGAGTGCATTCCGACGTATCCCAGAAGAAGACGTGCATAAGGGAGCAGAAACCACCGTTGCTGATGTGGTTGTTTCCGAACTGGCTGCCTGGGGAGTTCGATTCGCTTTTGGAATCCCTGGTTCGTCCTCTCTGGGGCTGGTCGATGCCCTTCGGAGAAATAAGAAGATCCGATATATCGTGGTCCGTCATGAAGAAAATGCCGCCATGGCAGCCTCCGCCTACAATAAATTCACCGGCGATCTTGCGGCCTGTCTCACCATCGCAGGACCAGGGGCGACCAATCTCTCCACCGGCCTCTATGATGCCAAAGAAGATCATGCCTCGGTTATTTCATTGAATGGTCAGGTTGCCATGCAGTACACTGGGCCGGGAAGGATACAAGAGATCGATCAGGATGCTTTCTTTCGTCCCATAACTGTCTATAATAACACAATTTATGATAAACAGATGACGGTTCTTCTCCTCACCCAAGCATTGAAATTTGCCATCCTGAACCATGGCGTGGGTCAGCTCTCGATCCCGAATAATATACAGAAGGAACCGCTCAATACATCCTACTGCCCAAAAGAGACCTGCATCCCGGATATACACATCCTACCGGACGTAAAACAGATCCAGCGGGCTGCCGATGCGATCAACCAGGCAAAGAACCCTGTTATCCTGGCAGGATGGGGAGCGTATAGTGAGGGTGAACAGGTCGTCGGAATGGCCCAACGGATCGGTGCTCCCATCCTTACCACTTACCGGGCAAAGGGGATTCTTCCAGAGGCCTATGAGTGGGTCATCGGCATCTTGGGAAACGTCGGATCACCCCAGGCACGGGTACTAGCAAATGAAGCAGATCTCTTGATCACCCTGGGGGTCGGATTCTCCAAATTTACTGACGTTCCAACGGATAAACCTCTTGTTCAGATTGATATCGATCCGATGAAACTGGGGAAGAATTCACAGACCATCCCGTTATGGGGAGACTCTACCAGAGTCATTCCAGAGCTTCTCACCCGGCTCCATCAACGCGAGACTGGGGAAATTCAGGCCCGGATACAGAAAATGAAGAAGGACTGGGATGATCAGCGGGAGAGAGAGGCAGATCCTATAGCAGTTCCCATCCGTCCTCCCTATATCATGAAGATCCTCTCTGAAACCATTCCAGAGGATGCTTTATTGTCCATAGATGTTGGTGAGAACCAGTGGTGGTTTGGCAGAAACTTCCGTATAAAACGGCAGAGATTTGCAATGTCGGGGTATCTGGGCACCATGGGCTTTGGACTCCCAGGAGCCATTGCGGCGAAGCTCGCTTATCCGGAAAAGGAGGTCTACTGCATCACCGGGGATGGGGGCTTCTCCCAGGCAATGGCGGAATTCCTCACCGCCGTGAAATATGATTTACCCATGGTGGTCATCATTATGAATAACCATCAGCTGGGAATGATCCAGGTTGAACAGATGATGGAAAATTACCCCAATTTTGGTACTGACCTCTACAATCCTGATTTTTCCGCGTATGCCGATGCATGCGGAGGTGTGGGCTTAAGGGTTGAGAAGCCACCAGATCTGCAGCCTGCGGTAGAGAAAGCCCGAAATCTGAAAATACCGGTGATCATCGATGTGGAAACCGACCCGAAGAGATTTTGAGAACTTTCCATCTCTTATAGAAATATCAGGAACTCTCGGATATTACTACTCCTGAAGGACAGGAATTGCATAATAGCTGTCCTCTAGCAGGATTTTTATCAAACGATCGGCCCCTTTCTGCACCGATTCGGTGAGGGATTGAGCTTCCTGAAATCTTTCCGGCTGAATCCCAATAAAAAGAATGTGAGGAATAAACGTAGAGATGAAATGAAGAAAGGCATTGAGGGATGGCCCATGAGTCCCAATTGATACATCTGCGATCTTTCCGAACGGGATGGATCGGAATTCTCCCGCGCGAAGGTGCATCTCTGCGGCATCCACAAGAATCACCAGTTCAGGGTGGGCTTTTCGCACAACAGAGGTAAAATTTTCCGGCGCAGTTCCACAATCCAGAGACAGCCATCCCTTCCTCCGAAAAGAACGGG
>JAJRCP010000058.1 GCA_028678885.1 Methanomicrobiales archaeon | reverse complement strand
CATATTACTATATAAATATATTCATTATAAAATAATTGATTTAATCAATTTTTAAGAGACTTTAATGATTTTTTACTATTTTATTACCATTTTGGAAATAATATGATATTTAATTCCTACAGTTATATTTAAATATTAATAAGAAGCCGTATTCCTCACAACCGTACCGTACCATCAAAAAAAAGCTATTCCTTGATCATCAATATACCGAAAATCACAAGGAAGATCCCGATCAGGATGCCGATAATCCCTATGATCCCTTTCAGAAAAAGAATAACCTCACTAAGATAGAAAAAGACCCCCCATCCTCCAAGAACGATCAGTACAAGTCCAATAATGAGAGATATCACACCTGTTTTGTCCATAGTATTTCCCTTTTCCATACTTAGGGCTCTGGGTTTATAAAGAATAAGAAAAAGGGAGGAACGATTCCTTGATAAAGAGCCAAGTCATGATGATTCTGCCCCAATTGGGAGAAGATCGGGCATTCTGACCGTTCAGAGCGCGCGGACCGGGGGAACAATATCTTTTTTATTAGTCCTACTAAGAGGACTGGTTACGGATTCAATGCAATATTCCAAACTTAAGTGGAAGTGAATGATTAGACACCTGGCTCTCTCACAGATGAATCCTCTCCTTGTCTGGAAAAGTCGATCTCTGTTGCAGATCTTAAATAATTAATACCTAGATTAGAAAGAGAAAACGCCCAGGACGGAATTCGAATCCGTGTCGCGGGCGTGACAGGCCCGCATGATAGGCCGCTACACTACCTGGGCATTCACATAAGATCCCGCCTCCCGGATTCGAACCGGGGACATCGCGGTAGCCGCGCAGTTACCTGAAACGGTAAACCATACTACAGCCGCGCACTCTACCAAGCTGAGTTAAGGCGGGAATATGCCCTCTAATATTAGAAAAATCTATTATTAAACATATCGCTCCGTGCGAGACGGCAATATATAACTCCTTTTTCCATACGTGATTTTTTATAATATCAGCTTCAAATAAGAAGACCATGCAACACGAAACGACTGACGTGGGGTATTGTCTTCTTCCTCCCCAGTAACGCACGTTCGACAATCTCTGTTTTCGACACCACCCTTCGGGATGGTGAGCAGACTCCCGGTATCTCCTTCACATTGGAGCAGAAGTTCGAGATTGCCCGTCAACTCTCTGACATCGGTGTTCATGTCATCGAGGGCGGATTTCCGGCATCCTCCAAAGCAGAATTTGATACCGTAAAGGCTATCGCTGGTCTGGGTCTGGAGGCATCAGTGTGTGGGCTCGCACGGATGCTGAAAAATGACGTGGATGCCTGCCTTGAGTGTGGAGTGGACATGATTCATGTCTTCATCCCGACTTCGGATGTCCAGAGGATTCACACCATCAAAAAGAGCCGCGAGGAGATCCTGACCTCCAGTCAGGAAATCATTTCCTATGCCCGCGAGCATTGCGATCGGGTGATGTTCTCGGCTATGGATGCGACAAGAACTGACTGGACCTATCTCCTGGAAGTGCTGAATACGGCCGTCGATGCAGGTGCGACCATTCTCAACATCCCGGATACCGTAGGCGTGATATCCCCTTCCGCGATGCGTGAGCTCATCGGAAATATCGCCAAAAAGGTGCAGGTGCCCATCGATGTCCACTGTCACAATGACTTCGGGCTTGCCGTGGCAAATACGCTCGCAGCTGTAGAAGGCGGTGCTTCCCAAGTCCAGGTGACCGTGAATGGACTTGGGGAACGAGCGGGAAACGCTGATCTCTCGCAAACAGTCATGTCGCTTGAATCGATCTACGGCATCAAGACCGGCATTAAACTTGCTCGGCTAGTGGAGACCTCGCGGCTCGTATCCCGGTTTTCGGGAATCAGCCTCCTGCCGACCCAGCCAATCGTAGGGGAGAATGCCTTTGCCCACGAGAGCGGAATTCATTCTCACGGGGTTATCGCATGCTCCGAGACCTTTGAGCCAGGCATTATGACCCCTGAGATGGTGGGGCACCGGCGGCGTATCAAGATCGGCAAGCATACAGGCCGGCATGCGGTTCGGCAATTGCTGACGGAGGCCCGTATCAACCCGACTGAAGAGCAGCTGGACGTGATCGTGGAAAAGATCAAGTTCATAGCTGGAAAAGGGAAGCATCTTACCGATGCGGATCTGTACGAAATCGCCGATAGCGTTATGGGCAATATGGGGGGCAGAAAAAAGTTCACTCTCGAGGACATTGCCGTGATCACCGGCAATCACCTGATCCCCACTGCAAGCATCCGTGCAAGAGTCAATGGGGATGAGCATGTCTACAGCAGTGTGGGGAACGGACCGGTCGATGCCGCGATGAAGGCCATCCTCGGTATCCTGCCTGCACCCATCCAGTTAAAAGAGTTCCGTATCGAGGCTATCTCGGGTGGCTCGGACGCAATTGGTCATGTGACCATCGCTGTTGAAGATCCCCAAGGTCGGATCTTTGATGCGAGTTCTTCCGGGGATGATATCGTCATCGCTTCCGTGGAGGCGATGATCCAAGCTATCAATTTGCTGTATAGGGTGGAGAAAGAATCATGAGACGCTGGGGGCTTTCTTCGCCTCCAGTGCCTCTTTTACCTGTCCAGAGAGCTGCTCGAATTTCACCTGCATTGCCTTTTCCTGCTTTTCCAGAGACTTGATCCGTAGCTCCAGGGTTTCGATCTTTTCTGCAAGCGATGCATCGACCTTCTGTTTCTTCTGCTGGACGAGGACGGTGCCGATGTTCATAAAAATCTCCGCTTCATCGGAGAGGTCTTTTAAAGCCTCCTGCGCTCGTTTCGCTTCCCTCACTGCCAGGTCGTACTGGGCTTTCTGGGTGATAACGGTCTGGAGCTGCTGTTGTAGCTGCTGCAACATTGCAATCTGGTTTTGAACCTTCATTGGGATGTTATCCATGTACAATCTCCTGCATCTCGTATGCGACATTTATCAAGCGGAGCCACATGTTGAGTGCGGCCCTCAGTGCAGAGAGGTCGGTCGCCTGAACCTGGAGGATGAGCGTCTCGTTCCCTTCCAGCCACACCCTGGTTATGGTTCGGGGGCCCGTATCATCTTCGCTTTCAGGTTTGAGGGAATCATAGAGGTGGCGGGCGTCTTCATGCTCTATCCGAAATATCGCCTCATGCACGCGAATCCACCTCATCTGCACACTTTTTTTCTTTGTGTGGGCTGAACTGCCGGTGTATGTATGCAAGCAAATTACATAAACCGTATGGTACACCCCATTTGGAGGGCGGTGGTATATAAGCAATCTCAAAAAAAGAGATTCAGCGAGCCTTCAGATCCTTGATCCCGGCCCCGCGTTCCTTGAATAGGATGCGATGCCCACAATAGGGGCAGCGGACGTTCACATCGATTTCGACTTTGTGCTTGCAACGAGCACATTTGTAGGTTGCCGGCATGTTCGTTACTCCCCTTGAACTTCGGGGCGTTCGATGGAGCGCTGGGCGATTCGGAGCGCCGGTGTTTCGGGGGTATAGGCACCACCAGCAAATTTGAATCCGCACTTCCGGCATATCCAGATTCCAGTTCCAGCTCTCTTCACGCTGATCTGGTCGCAGCGGGGACAGGGATGGGCAGCACGTGAGATCTGCTCCATCTCATCCACCCGTTTCCGTATAAATCTGCCGTATCTCGGACCAAACCGCCCCGCGGTACCCGATACCTTTCCCTTCGATCTCTTTCTCGCAGCTGCCATACTCTATCCCCGGTTTGTCCAGAAATGTTGTTCTTCTCTGATTATATAGTTATCAGGTGACACGACCTAGCAACCGGATCTCTCCTGTCCCTTTGGTGAGCCGGTTCACGTCCGCGAACAGGTCATCCTGCATCCCTCCTGGGATTCGCAGGACACAGATCCAGGCACCGTCTTTCTGCCACTCTTCTTTGTCGATAGTCCAGCGCTTCTGGATCTCCCCATACGCTCGCGGGGCATGGTCGGATGGGATCTTTACCGCCACCCGGATCTCTTCAAACCGAATGGGGATCAGGGGCCGTATCGCCTTCATGGTCTCTTTCACCAGATCATCGAGAGAATGGATCGGATCGATGTTAACCCGGGCCTCTTCCATAGCCGCTTCGATGCGAGTGGGAGGATGGGGAGTCCCTGTCTGGGGGTTCAGGGCATGACGGGCAATGAAATTGATCACCTGCTGGCGTTTTTCCGCGATCAACTGGCGCCGCTGTTCCGCAGTGAGATGGATCTCTCCTTTCTCGATGATCTGCCGGGCAATCGTCTCAAAATCGGTAGAATGGAAGACCTTCATCAGGGCTTCATCTGACGCCCGTTCTCCCCGTCCTGCGTTCTCAAAAATATGGATTGCAGCCACAGCATCTTCGATGTCCATCTGTTCGCCCTGGCGGATTTTATGGGCAAGATCGGGGTCCACGAGAATCTCGAATCGCTCCCCATGGCTCTCCAGCCGTGCAACCACCGCCTTGTCCAGAGGAATCATACCAGTCACTGAGAGAACTTGTTGATGTACGGCTCCACCTCATCCCGCTCCATCTTTCGGAAGACCCGGCTGGGGGCATCGATAAACCCCATCTCCACGGTGTTTACATCCATCTTCCCTTCTGTCGCGGCATGGAGGGCTTTCAATCCTAGTAAAGCCGCCTCTTCCAGCGAGGCCTGCTCGTTATATTCATCCTCGAAGACCTTCATCACGGCCGGTCGACCGGTCCCGATGCCTGTCGCCTTGTATTCGAGGAGGGTACCCGAGGGATCCGTCTCAAACAGGCGACCTGATTCCCCACTCACCCCGGCTATCAAGAGGGCGCTGCCGTAGGGGCGTGCCCCCCCGAACATGGTGTAGATCTGCATGTGATCGCAGAGCTTCTTTGCCAGGGTCTCCACATCGATCGCTTCATCATACGAGACTCGGTTGATCTGGGCCTCGATCCGTGCCCTGTCCACCAACGACCTGGCGTCGCCCACCAGTCCCGAGGAGGCCATCCCGATATGCACATCTATCTTGAAGATCTTCTCGATAGAAGCCGCTTCAAGAAGCCGGGTGGTGACCCGCTTGTCCACGATGAGCACCACTCCTTCACGATATTTGAGCCCTACAGCGGTTGTTCCTCTCTTCACCGCCTCCCGAGCGTACTCTACCTGATATAGTCTCCCATCCGGGCTAAAAACAGTGATAGCCCGATCATATCCCATCTGGTACTGTGGCTGCATTACATCTCCTCACAATCATCATCTGTGAAAAATATTACGTTCTGCCCTTTAATTCCTCTTTCTAATAAATCAACCTTATGTCCTCGAAACCGGTATGCCGTACAATTCTTACCCCGCCATACTATGTTCTCCACCCGAATCTTCTGACGGAGATATTCACACCGTTTCTTGAGAGAGAGGATTGTCCCGCTCGTGGCCTGAGGATGCAGGGCAATCGGCTGCTCATTCTCCATTACTACGGTCGAGAGCGCGGTTATAAGGTTCCGCTCCGTTCCCCGGCGGCATCTTAGGATCGCTATTCCAGGTTCCGCGTACACCACCGCAGGCTGCATCAGGGCAGTGCTCGCATCTCCCCACAGCGAGGTGATTGCCTCGTGTACCGTAGTTGAAAGCGATCGGACATCCGGGCTTATCCAGGGTGGAACGATCTCAGTGAGCACGTACCGTTTTTTGACCCGGAGCGATGGTGGCCGAGGCCTCATTGTACCACCTCAACTGGGCCCTTCCTGTTTGTGATTTCTCCCGGGGTTGCTAGTGCCTGAGTGACCTCCCACGCATGCATTCCAAAGAGGGAGCACAGTGATGAGATCTCTCGGACCGAACGCTGATCTAGGATGGACCCGGCATCGCTCGAGATGGTCAGCGGGAACTTGAAGCGGCGACAGAGCTGGATAAGATCCTCATATCTCCGGATGACCTCCTGGCGGGCTCCTCCCCGCTCGTGCAAGAGAGGGTACAGATTCAGGTCAATGGCGATCTGGTGTTGGGCCCCGAGGCGTGCGCAGACATGGTCGAATGACTTGGGGGGGGCTCGGGAGATTCCGCGGAGGATATCTATCCCACGGAGCGAAAGGGCCCCCCGGTTGAAGGCAGCGTCACGTGCCTCTACCATCACCAGATCGATCCCCGATGGCACGTTCCTCATTCGGGCGAGCACCGCCTTCACCGAATCCTCGCTGATTATCCATCCCCTGAGTGCGGTGATCTCTGCAGCGGGAAGGGGACCGTCATGTATCACGATGCAGCTGTCAAATCCCAGCTCGCAGGCTTCCTTCAGCATGCGCCGTACCGAGGAATTTCCTCCTGGATACGGGTGGATACATGCATCGGTGAGCTTCATCACAGGTAAAAAAAGAAGGATTATTTTCCTTTATTGGCGTGGGAGCGGATGCTGGGTCGGGTCTTCTCAGTTCCAGTACCCTTTTTCCGCATCCCCCGCCCCTTGTGACCAGCGCTTGTCTTTCCCCGTTCCGCACGCCCACGATGTTCTGGCTCACCGATCCAAGAAAGAGTGGCATCGGAACGAATGGCCGGGTGATGCCCATCCACCAGGATCACTTCGAACCAGCGGTGCTTCCCATCCTCTCCCACCCAGTAGGAGTTCAATGCCTCCATGTTGGGGAATTTGCGGGAAGCACGTTCTTCGGCCATTCGCTGCAGGCTTTTTGCAGGAGTCTTGTGGCGGATACCCATGTGTGCGGTACGTCTTCCCCGCACGTACCGGGAAGCCCGTCTTCCTCCACGGCGTACCTTCACCCGAGCGACAATGATTCCCTGTTTGGCGCGATATCCAAGGGACCGGGCACGATCAATCCGCGTCGGCCTGTCAATACGAACAACTGTTCCTTCCTGCCGCCATTGCTGCATTCGGCTCCAGAGAAGTGCCCGAACCCCGGTCTTGCTAGGGTTCTTCCAGGCATCCCTCACATAGGCGTACATTGATTTAACCATTGATCCATTCACCTTCAGGTTCAGCTTCGAAAAGCCACATTCCTTTCTGGGACGTATCCCGTGGTCTTTATATTTCGATGGGGAGGGTATTAAAACAATTGGCAGGGAACATTTTCAGAACCTAGGTCCCCTTATCAAGTTTCATAACGGGAAAATGTCTACGTCCCTTTCCACTTCTCCACTACCCGTATTCCTTCGATCCGGGTGAACGGGTACTGCCCCTGTGCATCCTTCTCGGCAGACTTTACCATATCCCATACGGTGAGAAGAGCCACCGAGACACCAGTGAGCGCCTCCATCTCCACCCCTGTCTTCCCGTGCGAACGGACCCGCACCTCTGCCCTTAAGCACCCTTCCCCGAACTCGAAATCCACATCCACCGCGGTCAGGGGGATCTGGTGGCACAATGGAATGAGGAGGGGAGTCTGCTTCACGGCAAGAGTCGCAGCCACCCGGGCCGTCGCGAGCACGTTTCCCTTCTCCACGGATCCTTCCTGTATCGCCCGGAGGGTCTCTTCCCGCAGGAAGATCCTTCCTTCGCTGACTGCCTCCCGATACACCTCCACTTTCTCTGATATATCCACCATATGAACCCGATCTCCCGTGAAATGGGTGAACTTGACCATGACCTCAATCCTCTCCGAAAAGCATGACCGGAATCCATTCCAGGAGATCACTTGCCTGCATACCGTCGGCATACTCTGCCTCCGTCACCTCACCCGCTTTTCCGTTTGCATACGCGGCAATGCAGGCTGCGTCGAATGCAGGGAGACGGCAGAAGAGGGCCCCGGTCACTCCGGCCAGCACATCACCGGTGCCTCCCACCGTCATCCCGGGACAGCCGGTCCTGTTGAACCGCACCCGTTCACCATCGGAGATGACGTCCGTTTCCCCTTTGAGAAGGATCACGCCAGACGTGGCCGCTTTCTTCACCATGCGGGCCCGTTTAATAAGGTCCGGAGGGGGAGTCCTCCGGGTCATCCGCTGGAACTCACCAGCGTGGGGGGTGTATATCGTCTCTTTTCCCTCGGGGAGAGGAGTCCGGAGGGCATCTGCATCGAGCACGAGCCGGGTGCAATGGGGTGCGAGATCCCTCACCACACCGTGACTCCTGGTACCGAGACCATTTCCGCACACGACCGCATCCGCTTTCTCGGCAAGAGGGATGAGGCGGGTGAGGTGCTCTTCCCGGATGCGGTCTCCTTCCAGAGGTTCATGGATAAGGTCAGGGTAGGGCAGGAAGACCGGAGAGGCAATGCGCACCACATCAGCGCCGGCCCGTAGGGCTGCCAGGCCCACCAGATAAGGCGCTCCCTGGTAGGGTCCTCCTCCGACCACGAGGACCGTACCTCCCGCCCCCTTGTGGGCATCCGGGGGCTTCTGCGGGATAAGGGTAATATCGCCGGGACCGGTGCAGCACTCCGCTTCCAGGGGAATCCCGATCTCGGCACACTCACATCCCTCCAGCTTGGGACGGTGGAACGCGATGATGCGGGTTGGTCTGATGCCAGGTGTGGGAACATCCGCTGAGATTATCGGGATGTGTGAACGGTTGGCATACCGCACGAGTGAGGCGAGAGGTTCACGAAGAGTTCCTGTAGCGCCAGTACCGAGCAGCGCGTCCACGATGACATCTGCCCGGGTGAACAGAGCACGTATTTTTTTTATGTCGGCAGGACACTGCACCGGATGAAGGGAGATTGCACAGGAAGAGAGAATCCCCAGCTGCTCTTTCATCAGTTCGCTCATCGGCCCCTGGTCCGCGTAGATCACTTCCGTCTCCATCTCCCACTGGAGATAGCGTGCAGCGACCAGCCCATCCCCGCCATTGTTGCCTTTTCCGCACAGGATCAGCACCCGGGCAGGGTTCTGTTCCCGCACCGCACGGGCCAGTGCAGTACCCGCGCTTTCCATCATCATGCGTGTGTCAACCCCAAGTGCCACCGCATTTCCTTCTACAACCCGCATCCTCTCAGGTGAGATCACACCCGTTTCCAGGAATTCCCGCATCCACCGCATAGAGACTCCAGAAATTTTCCTCGAATCCGATTCTGAGTGAAATAAAATCTCTCAGAAGTAACGCATATAGATTCCTCACCGGTTTCCGGCAGTATTTTCCGACGTAAAATAAAGAGACCCTTATCGTCGATGATAGGGAAATAAAGTCTCCACTATCATCTGTGCTATTCCCACCTGTTATTCTACGGGAAGGGTGAAATGGAAGATCGATCCTTTTTCTTCCTCTGACTCCACCCAAATCCTTCCACCATGCCTCTCGATAATGCGCTTTGATATGGATAAGCCCATTCCTGTGCCCGGATATGAATCTGGGGAATGTAATCGTTCAAACGGTTTGAAGATCTTTCCGAAATAATTTGGGGAGATTCCGATTCCATCATCGGAGATGGAGAAGTTCCATTCTGCGTTCAAGCTTTTAGCCGATACCTCTATCTGAGCCTCCTTGCCAGGTCGATGGAATTTGATCGCGTTCTCGATCAGATTCTGGAATACAATTCGCAGAAGGGTTGGATCTGCTCTGACCACAGGTAATGAATTCCGGGTAATTCTTGCTTCCATCCCGCTGATCGGGGAATGGATCATGCCGACGACCTGTTCGACCAGGATATTGGTATCGATATCTTCCTTCCGCAGCTCATGCATGTTCAAGCGGGAATAGCGGCTCAGGTCATTGAGCAACTGGTGCATGCGGAGTCCCGACTTCGTGATGGTCTGGAGATAGCGGTGTGACTCTGCATCAAACGATGCTCCCTTCTCCTGTTCCAGACGCTGAGCGAAAGTAACGATCATTCGAACTGGTTCCTGAAGGTCATGGGCAGCGATATGGGAAATATCCTCAAGTTCTTCATTGATTCGTTTGAGATCCTCTGCCTGCCTCTTCAGAGACTCGATCAATTTTGCCCGGGAAAAGGAATCGCGCATATGAATCTGTATCGCTGGTTGACCATCGAAATCTACCCGATTCGCCCGTACCTCCACTTCGATCCGGTCACCATTCAGTAGATAAACCGGGGAGATGACGGGTGGCAGGGTGGCCCCTTCCAGCACCTTCTGGATGCTTTCCCGGGCTCCTTTGGTAAACTCCTTGGGAAGATGATTGAAAATCGAATTCTTTCTTGCTTCTTCGAGGGAGGTATCCCCGAACAACGTTAACGCTGCGGGATTGGCATACAGGATCTTCCCTTGCGGGTCATGGACGATAATCGCATCCGAAGAATGTTCGATGAGGGCTTGATAGTTTAGCTCATTCTCCGGATAGTTCGGCTGCGAGGGGGGAATCCGGGTATCTTGCATAAATCGAACTGCAAGAGTTAGTATTGGTCTTTCATAAACGCATCGATATGGTTTCATTGAGCTCTAACCGCTTTGCATATTTCGGAAATTTACCGGTATCATGGAAGACCTGCGCGGTGCCCTGCATAAAGGGCATATTGAGGAATAGAAATTGTACCATCTACGGAAAAGAGTAAGATTTCTTCCCGATTTTCGTAAATGTCCCGGATTCCCGATGCACACTATTTCATCTGTATGAAGGATAACAGTATGAGTGATGGGTCTCGATCACGATCTGCGGGAGGCAGCAGACCAGATCCGTGATGCAGAAATGGTGACCATCATCTCCCATATTGATGCAGACGGGATCACCAGTGCTACCATTCTACACCTTGCCCTTCAGCGGGAAGGGATCCCGGTTATACCGGTATTCGTCCGCCAGCTGGAACCCTTTGCGATGCGATTCGTGCCCCAGGACGAAAGCCTGAAGATCTTTTCTGATCTGGGTGCCGGGCAGCAGAACCTGCTCGTCGAACGGGGATTGAAACCAGACCGGGTGCTCATCGTCGATCACCATGTGAGCCAGCCCTGCGGGGATGGGTATCCCCAGGTAAACGCCCTGGAGTACGGATTTCTCAAGTTTTCTGCCGCGGGAATGGCCTACCTCCTTGCTCGGGAGATTGATCGGGACAATACCGATCTTGCTGCACTGGGAGTGATCGGAAACGTGGGTGATATGATGGCACGGGAAGACCTGAAACTGATCGGCCCTGCCCGGGGGATCATCGAGGATGGGGTCTCCCGGGGAGTGGTTGAGGTGCTAGGTAAAGAGCTGAACTGCTACGGCATCTCCACCCGCCCGATACATATCTCGCTTGCCTTCAGTGACGACCCCTTCATCCCCGGGATCACCAACAACCCGGATTCCGCCCTGCGATTCTTGGAGAAGCTTGGGATTGACATGAAAAGCGATGGGAACTGGCGGGTCTGGGAGGATCTCACCCGTGAGGAGAAGCGGACCATAACGAGCGGGGTGATGCAGCAGCTACTTGCCCATGGATGTTCCACCCGGCGCCTGATCAGCGAGGTCTACCTGTTCCCCCACGAGATGGAGCATACTCCCCTGCGGAATGCAGCGGAATATGCTACACTTCTCAACGCCTGCGGGAGGTGGGCAAAGCCCGCCATCGGGCACGCGGTGTGCCTGGGAGATAGGGGAGGCGCCTATCGTGAGGCCGAACATATGCTCGTCCGTCACCGGACGGTGATACGGGAACTGCTCCAATTCATTCTTGAGAACGGGGTGATCGAGCTCTCCCATCTCCAGTACCTGCATGTAGGGGAGCGTTTTCCTGATACCATCGTGGGTATCGGCGCCGGGATGGCCCTTTCGAAATTGAACCGGGTGAAACCCATCCTGATCATGTGCAAACTTCCCGAAGATCCTACAGTGACGAAGGTCTCCATGCGTACGGTGGACGAGATGGTGAACCGGGGAATCGATCTCCAGGCAGCTCTCGTCCATGCCTCCCGTGCGTGCGGAGGGGAGGCGGGAGGTCACCGTATCGCGGCAGGAGCCTATATACCCGGCACCGCAGAACAGGAGTTTGTCCACTGTGTCAACAGAATCCTCTCAGAGCAGTGCCCTGCGGAGAGTCCGCACCATTGCTGATTTCCAGTTCGGAAAGGGGGCAGGGAAAGGTCTTTTCCCTGAAGGCTGCGAGTATACCCGGTCTAACACCGGCCGGATCCGGCAGATTCTGTATCAAAAAGTCCGCCTCGGCACCCTGCGGGCACAGGATGGACGCCTGACCCTCTCCATCGAAGGGGCGGCAAGGCTGAAGGCCGCTCTCCCGTTACCCTCCTACCGGGTGACTATCCAGGAGGATGTGGCAGAATTTCCTCGGAAAGGGAAGAATGTATTTGCCAAGCACGTGACCGCTGCAGATCCCGCGATCCGCAGCGGGGATGAAGTGTTGGTGGTGACAACAGAGGACAATCTGCTCGCTACAGGCACGGCCGTCCTATCCGGTGAAGAAATGCT
>JAJRCP010000057.1 GCA_028678885.1 Methanomicrobiales archaeon | reverse complement strand
TCCAGCACTTCACTGCCGCAGATTATGCTGCAGCCCCGTTTTCGACCGTCATCCTGCCGCTTGGGTCCCTGGAGAGCCATGGACCCCACTTGCCGTTTGGAACCGATGCTCTGACCGCGTACATGCTTGCACTGGAAGTTGCGGCACAAGTTCCAAAGACTGCAGTGCTGCCCCCCGTCAATTATGGGATGAGCGAGTATTACAGGGATTTTTCCCTTACAGTGTCCCTCAAGCCAGAGACCGAGACTGCTATCATCCGCGACATCCTTGAATCCGTGTACTGCGAGGGGATCCGACATGTCTTCATCCTGAACGGACATGACGGGAACATTCCGTCGATAGAGATCGCTGCACGGGAGGCAAAGGTGGCACACCCGGACTTTATGATTGTCGGAGTCGAGGCGTGGTGGAATATGCTCCTCCCGCTCCTGCCACCCGGTTTTTTTGAGGTCTGGAATGGCCTTGGACACGGTGGCGAGGGGGAATTATCCATGGGGCTTGCGTTGTTTCCGGAGCTCTGCCAGCCGGAACATGCTCGGGGAATCGTACCGCAGCTCCCACCGAACCTGGATGTGATGTGGAAGTTTTCCGAGCTCACTACCTGTGGAGCTTCAGGAGATCCTAAAAAAGCAACCCGGGAGAAAGGACTCATTATGAAAGAGACGCTGGTCAGGGCTATGGTTGTATCTTTACAAAAACTGGATGCTTCTGGCTGGGACTATCGTTCACCGGAAGTAAGGCAGTCGTAAGTCCTAGATAAGAGGATGCGGCGAGAATTCCGTTGGCGGTTTATCGGGTGATGTGAACCGATCACCGTTAGGTCATGAAAAATGGAGCTACGTGACATCACCATTACCGGTACTCCAATCCAGCCTAACTCTTACTTCAGCGACGGGACATACTGACGACCTTCCTGCTTGCCCGGATTTCCATGGAAGAACCATCGCTGCCTGTTGTATCCTCACTACCCTATCCTTTTTCCCGGCTAAAACCGGCGATGGCGATACTTGTGTGAGGTGTCCTGATTGCGGATTCTTGGTGGACCGAGGAGATGGGCCGGACCGGTGGGGGGTGCTGGTACTGCCATAGCCGCTCTTAATTGAGATAGAACAGAATCACTACCCCGGAATGATTGGAAATTAATATACCCATAGTGATATGTCGATAGATTTTATAGGATGTGCCCCTTCAGAATCGTATGGCTCGAATCGACACCCATGCACTTGAGCCACGACTGATCGCTCCGTGTGGGATGAACTGTGCCTTGTGCTTGGCCTTTCAACGCCCTAAACGAAAATGCCCCGGATGTTGGGGGGAGGATACGAACAAATCTAAAAGCTGTCGGTCGTGTATCATCCGCAACTGTACAACTATACAGAATAATTCATCACACCTCTGTTATGAATGTGAGAATATGCCATGCAGGCGGTTGAAGCAGTTAGATACCCGCTATCGCACCAGATACGGCATGAGCATGATCGCAAATCTTACCGAGATTAAAGATCAGGGCATCGACGCGTTCCTGATTCATCAAGCCGAGAAATATACATGTTCCATATGCCGAGATTTGATTTGTATCCACCGTTCCCGTTGCCTCACGTGTAACCCGTGAGATTTACGTAAGCGGTTTTCAAAATATTGGCTCTATGTACCTCGATCATCTTTGTTCCTGCATTCTTCAATGACGAACCCTGTCAAGGAAATTTGCACTCTTCTTCCTTAGAACACTCCCCGCTCACCTCACCATCAAAAAATAACAGGGACCGGACCTGTGGGAGTGCCTGGATAATCCTTTCCCGATGAATCCCGATCCCCCCCAATTGTCCGTGGTGTTAATAGGATATTAGGAATACATATCTCGGAAGAGGCGTTTGATGAAACATGGAGGAGATCATACATGTTTGAGACTCGGGAGAGTGCCATACAATATCTAATCCATTGGTGGGAATAATGCAACTCTCTGACCTGTGCCGGGACTGTGGTGGGAAGTGCTGCGCCGATCCCTTCTTAACTCCAGAAGAATATCTGCGGCTTGAGAAAGCGGTTGGGGATAGAAAAATCCGGAAGAAGAAACCCTTCCCGGTACTCCATGAGAAACAGTGTGTAGGGTGGCGATTCAAAATAAAGGAATGTCCAGGTTTATCAAAGACAGGGTGTGTTCTTACCTACAAAAACCGCCCTCAGGTGTGCCGTCTATATCCCTATTTCGTTATTCCCGATATGGATGGAAAAAATACCCTTGCGCTTCTCCTTCGTGTTTGTCCGCACTGGAAAGAATTTGGGGACCATTATTACGAAATAGCAAAGGAAGCGGGAATAGAGTAGAAAACCATCAGTGTTCAAGTAAAGATATTACCTTAACCAGATACAAAACGAGTATCGGGTTAGCCATCGTGAAGAAAATCCTCGACCGTCATGGAGGAAGGATCTGGGTGGAATCGGAAGTCGGGAAGGGATCGACGTTCTATTTCACCTGCGAGGTGCGATAAAAAAGGCAGACTAGTGAATGAAGCCCCTTTGAGAATTCTTCTGTTTAAGGGATAATATCGGGGACGTAAAACTGATCGCAAAGACACTCCGCGATACATTGGCTTTTCAGTCCGAGGCGTTGTCCATCTGATCGTTCTGCTAGATTCTCATATCCGTTCCTGGATTTCATCTTCATGGACATACATGGAAAAGAACGAACAGAAGGTTTCCGACAGAACGCAAGCGAGATGGACAACTGAATGTTTCCGGTGTTGATCCGTACTTACGGATAAAGGCAGGTTATGTCGGATATATCCTCAGGTCAACATCTGGTGAGATCCGACGACCTGGAAGGATACACACCACGACATATGTAATTTTCGAACATCTTCTATCCAAATACGAGCTTGAGAAATACTACAGCAGAAATTTCAAATTCGGAATAAAACAGAATTGGTTTCCCTTGGACGAAATAAAAATCTCTCTCATTAAAAAAAAATCGAACATCACCAATTTAATAAAAAATAAACATTTTTCTTTTATATAATAT
>JAJRCP010000056.1 GCA_028678885.1 Methanomicrobiales archaeon | reverse complement strand
GACAGTCAGGGGATTGAGACCGTCCAGGCGGTACGTCGGTCCAGACCAGAGCTTCCTATCGTCGTTCTTACCGGGCATGATGACGTCAATACCGGGTTACAGGCCCTCCAGCAAGGCGCACAGGATTACCTGGTCAAAAATCATCTCAACAGTTTCTCTCTGGTTCGATCGATCCAGTACGCCCATGAACGGAACCGTTTCGAGGCAGAACTTGTACGGAAAAACAGGGAGCTTACGGAAGCGGAGGCGAAGCTACAGGCACAGAATGAAGATCTGCAGAAAATGCAGGAAGAATTGCGCCGAAACAATAAGGAACTCCTCAAAACCGAGCAGATCCTCCGCGAGAGAACCCAATATCTTGAGAACCTGATCACGTACGCGAATGGGCCGATTGTTGTTTTAAACCCGAAATTCCAGATCACCCGCTTCAATCGGGCGTTCGAGCTACTGACTGGACGATCGGCCGATTCGGTGATCGGACACGAGATTGAACCTCTCTTTCCTGAAGACAAACGTGAAGAGATCATGTTGAGTATGATCCGGCAGCTGCGGGGGGGCAAACCGTGGGAAACCGCTGAAATCCCGATTCTGCATGTGAGTGGTGCTATAAAAACCGTGATCTGGAATTCCGCAATTATTTACGATATCGACGGAAAAACATCTCTCTCCATCATTGCCCAGGGACAGGATATCACAGAACGAAAACAGGCTGAAGAAGGCCTGGCAGCTGATGTGGCCGCCCTCACCCTCATGCACGATATGAGTGCCAGACGTTTCGATCGAGGAGGACTTCAGCCGCTCTTGCAGGAGGTCATGAATGCTGCCATTACTATCATGAGAGCCGAGAGAGGTACCCTGCAGCTGCTCGAAGGCACTTCGCTGCGTATCGTTGCCTCTTACGGCCATCTACAGCCGTTTCTAGATTATTTTGCATCAGCAGAGCATCAGGTGTCCGCATGCGGGGAAGCGATGAGATGCAACAGCCGCGTTGTCATTGAAGATGTTGAAACAAGTGCTCTGTTCATAGAGACTCCCTCGCTTTCTGTGTTGCGCGACGCCGGCGTCCGGGCAATCCAGTCCACACCATTCGTCAGCCGTTCTGGAGTGTTACTCGGTATCCTCACGACGCAATGGGGGATTCCCCACATCCCTAGCGAACACGATTTATGGCGGCTGGACCTTCTGGCGCGCCAAGCAGCCGATATAATAGAAAGCGCCAAAGCCGCGGAAGCCCTGCAGGAATCCCTCGAAAGACTGGGTTTCGCACAACGGGCCGCAAAAACTGGATTCTGGGACTGGGATCTGATAACCGGAAAACTCACCTGGTCCCCGGAACTATTCGATCTGTTTGGCCTTCCTGCGACCGCAGAGCTCGTCTTCGGCACGTGGCTGGATATAATCTACCCAGAAGATCGGGAGCCAGTAATGGCAAAGATAAGACGGTCTATTGAGGAACGGTCTTCGATTGAGGTTGAATACCGGGGGATTCGTTCCAATGGACGGGAGCAATGGATTGCTGCATTGGGCGATACGTTCTACGACTCAGAGGGGAAACCGCAGCGCGTGGGCGGCATTTGCGTGGATATCACGGATCGTAAGCGCTTTGAACAGGTGATGCGGGAGAGCGAGGCACGACAGAAAGTGGCGGCGGCGGTGGAAAAGGAACGCCAGCGATTCTTCGATGTACTTGAGACTTTACCCGCCATGATCTCCTTGTTGACACCCGATTACCGAATTGCCTTTGCCAACCGTAGTTTCCGCGAAAATTTCGGAGAATTCCATGATCAGCACTGTTACGAATATTATTTCGGTCGCACCAGCCCGTGCGATTTCTGTGAAACCTATACGGTTTTAAAGACGGGAAATCCTCATCACTGGCAGATCATTCGAGGAGACAGACGCGTGGTTGAGGCATATGACTTCCCGTTTACTGACGTCGACGGATCATCCTCCATCCTCGAAATGGCCATTGATGTTACCGATCAGAAACGAGCCGAAGCAGAGTTAACAAAACACCGCGATCATCTGGAAGAGCTGGTGAAGGAACGAACCGAGGCATTGAACCAATATGCCGAAAGATTGAAGCGATCCAATGAAGACCTCGAGCGCTTTGCTTATATTGCCTCGCACGATCTGCAGGAACCCCTGCGCAATGTGGTGAGCTTCTCGCAGCTGCTGTCCCGGCGCTACCAGAGAAAGCTGAACGCCGATGCAGACGAGTACATCGGCTATATCGTGGAAGGCGGAAAGCGGATGCAGACCTTGGTGCAGGATCTACTTGACTATTCACGGGTAAGCATCCGGGGACAGGAGTTCCTGTCCACCTATACCAATGATATAGTGGACCAAGCGATCCAAAACCTGTACACGCAGGTCCATGAGAGTAATGCTGTTATCACAACAGATTCCCTTCCCGTTGTAAAAGCCGATTCGGCTCAGCTGGAGATAGTCTTCCAGAACCTCATCTCCAATGCGATCAAATTTCGCAGGGACGAACCGCCCCGTATTCACATTTCGACAGTATCGGGGGATAAAAACTGGACCTTTGCGGTCAAAGATAACGGAATCGGAATCGATCCGGCCTTCCACGATCGCATCTTTGTGATCTTCCAGCGTCTGCACACCATAGACAAATATCCGGGTACCGGTGTCGGTCTTGCGATTGTGAAGAAGATCATTGAAAGGCACGGGGGAAAGATCTGGGTGGAGTCGGAGATCGGAAAGGGATCGACGTTCTACTTCACTCTTCCGAATGTATCGGAGCGCAGTTCGGAATCATGAAACCACTGGAAATTCTGCTGATTGAAGATAATCCAGCGGATGCAAAACTGACCGCAGAGGCCCTCCTTTGCGCATCAGCATCAAACCATATCACTGTTATACCAACCGGGGAAGAGGCGATGGCATTCCTGCGGGACCCGCACACAACCCTTATTGATCTCATCTTTATGGACCTGCACCTCCCGGGAAAGGGAGGGCTGGAGGTCCTGGCAGACCTTCAGAGAGATGTCCGGTTGAAAAATATCCCCGTGGTAATTCTTACCGGATCGAATGATCCCGAAGAGATAGCCGAACTCAAGAAATATCCGGTTTACCAATACCTGGTCAAACCCCATGTCCTGGACGGATACATTATCACGATGAAGGTACTTATCGCACGGTTTTTCCATTGAAAATTCGTGAGGGACCGTCTAACTCCAGTGCCATCCAACCAACGATTGGATCGGAATTTCTCCATGGACAACGGTCATTAATGACATGCTGGGTATCAGTCCCCTGGAAGTCGCCATGGCCGCAACTATGCAGGGTCACTTCTTGATGAACCCTTAAATGCTGCTTTCGTATCGATCTGCTTACATGTGATGGTAAG
>JAJRCP010000008.1 GCA_028678885.1 Methanomicrobiales archaeon | reverse complement strand
CCGTAGACAATGTAGGAATGACCCGTCACCCAACCGATATCCGCCGTATACCAGAACACATCATTCTCCTTGAGATCGAATATATTCTTCATCGTAAAGTACGTGCCCACTATATATCCACCACACGTGTGGACCACTCCTTTTGGGGTTCCGGTGGAACCACTGGTGTAGAGATAGTATAAGGGATCTTCGGAATCCATCACCTCGGCTGTGCATTCCGTAGGGACACCCTCCATGATTTCATGGAAATCGACCTCAATCTCCTTGTGCAGTTCGCTGGCTGGTCGCTGCCTTCGGAGAACTATAATACGTTCAATATTGGTATTAACAGTCGCTTCATCGACAATCGCCTTGAGAGGTAAGAATTTTCCTCTTCGCATCCCGATGTCTGTGGTGATAACAAATTTTGCCTTTGCATCATTGATCCGATAATTGAGGGCACCTGCACCAAATCAACGAAAACTACAGTATGTATCGCCCCGATCCGTGCACAGGCGAGCATGGCGATGATCTGTTCAGGAATAAGAGGCATGTAAATGCAGACGCTGTCACCTCTTTTCACACCAATCTTTTTCAAACCATTAGCAAAACGCATGACCACCCTGTAGAGCTTGATGTAGGAGAAGGTACGCTCTTCTTCCCCTTCGCCCCGCCAGATGAGAGCGATCTTATTTCCCCGTTTGTTAAAGACATGACAATCCAGACAATTATACGTAATATTGAGCTTTCCGTTGATAAACCACTTCGCGTACGGATAATTCCACTCCCTCACCTTGTCCCATGGTTTGTACCATGCAAGTTCATGGCCCACTTTTCCCCAGAATTCGTCTGGATTGGAGAGGAATTCTTTGTAGGTCTCGTTATAATCCTGTATCCAGGCATTCTTTTTGTAACTGGGATCGGGAGTGTAACGGGGAACCTGTTCGATTAATTTGACGTCAAACTTTTCTGCCGTGGTGCCTTACCACTGTGGACTTTTCCTCAGATCCGGCACATATAATTATCGCATCATCATTGCACATTCACTCCACCCTGTTACCTTATCGCACCTGTTCTTCTCTCAGTTCTTTTCTTGGATACTGATCCCTAGGGACGATGTCCATACTGCAGGTACTGGTGGATGGAAAAAAGAGATCCGTCTGAGAGGTCTTTATTTCACGGTATCGATAGGAATTCCGCTAGCATCATAAGTACAGTACTCACCTTTGTAAAACCAGTTCCGGTACACGATGGGTGTGATCAGAGTTGTCAGGAGGCTCATAAGGATAAGCACAACATATACTCCCTGCTCGATAATCCCCTGATTGAGCCCGATGAGCGCTACTATCATCGCTACCTCGCCTCGGGGTGACATGCCAAAGCCAACAATCATCGCATCCTTCGTGCATAATCCACCGAATTTGGCGGGAATACCGCAACCAATGACTTTGGTGACGATAGCAGTGATCGTGAGGGCAACAAGGAACAGGATAAACTCTGGGGTCAGGGCGTGGAAATCAGCGAGGATGCCAAGGGAGACAAAGAAGACCGCAGCAAGATGATCCGAAGATACTCCGCCCCTTCCTTGGGGCTCTTGCTCTGGTG
This sequence comes from Methanomicrobiales archaeon, assembly GCA_028678885.1. Lineage (GTDB taxonomy): Archaea > Halobacteriota > Methanomicrobia > Methanomicrobiales > JACTUA01 > JAJRCM01. Next base: position 15,539 of record JAJRCP010000008.1, on the reverse strand, counting down.
CAGCTCGATACGCTCGAACAAGACACCGGCAATAAATGCGCCAACGATTGCTGAGAGGCCGACGAGCTCTGCTCCAATCGCATAGAGAAATGCCAGTGTCATCGCGAAGATGAAGATAAATTCCGGGTATTTCCTGACGAATGATGTTCTGTCGAGCCGCACAAGGAATTTACTCACGATAAGAACGCCGAATGCAACACCTATAAGGAGGAACGCAGACGCTTTCAGCGTGATTATCGCAATTCCCAGATACGAGAAAGAACTGGTGACAATATCGGTACTGATTGCGAGGGCGAGCAGGCCAAGCACATCGTCTATGACCGCAGCACCAATGATAGCCTTTGCCGCTTCAGTTTGGAGTTTGTCCAGCTCTTTCAGCACATTTGCCGTGATCGCAATGCTTGTCGCGGTGAGGGCGGTGCCAATAAAAATCGCGCTCGCGGAATTAAAACCAAAGGCGGACGAAATCCACCAACCGCCAATCCACGGAAAAACGACCCCTATCAACGCAATTACACCGTTTCTTGGCTGGACTATTTCGCGGAGATTGGATTCGAACCCAATAACAAAAAGAAGAATGACTGCTCCGAGCTGTGCAATACTTCGGACAAAATCAGTGTAGGTGATAAGACCCAGAAAACTGGGACCGACAAACAAACCTACGAGGATAAGACCAATCACCGCCGATTGATTTATCCGAGAGGCAACGAGATACCCTACAAGCGCTACAAAGAGAAGCAGGCTCATCTGAAACTCAGGCGAGGCTATCAGTCCATCCATGGTAAACTCTGTGAGGGAATATCACAAATAGCATGCTGGTTCGATCCCTCCGTATATTCCCATACTCTCACTGTGATTTCTCACACTTCATTCTACCACTCGCAACCGTGGCATTACGGGTAATCGAATTTTCCTCTACCGTGCTACACTTCTCTCCACCGTGCCTTGCTTTTTGCGATTACAAAGAGTGCAATTGTGACAGTGATGAGGATAGCCCAATTGAAAACGATCTTACCAAGCGGAAGTGATAGGTACCCGGCAATACTCTGAGCTAGTTCTGCAGCATACGTAGTGGGCGAGATATAGGCTAAATATCTAAACGGAAGTGGAATATACGTTATAGGATAGTACACGGGTGGGATTGTCGAAAAAAGCGTTGAAAGAAGTCTTGAAAAGGCAAAACTCTGAACGATGTCGCTTGAAAAGGTTGAAAGCGTATAACCAATTGATATCGAAGTAATAAACATCAATAGAAGCACTCCTATGAATTCGAGGATTCCAACAATAGTGAGGATCAAAAAGTAATTTGCAAGCAGCGTAAGTAATACCAGCGCAGGGATGGAATAAACAATTTCAGAGAGGGAAATTCCAACCATGTAGGTCAGCCAATTGGTTGGAGAACTGACGACCATGTCTTGGAGCTTGAAATCATTCTTTAGGTGCGAAAGGTCCGTTGAGAGCGACATGCCGCTCGAAAACATAACCATAATGAATCCTCCTTCCACAGCCTCCCCTACGAGACTCCCGTGGCTCACGAATACTATCAGAATAAGGAATGAGAGAGGTGAGAGAACAGTGTTGATGAGGACAATCGGATAGTTCTTCATCTCATACAAGGAATTAACGAGTATCGCAGCCAGAATCTGGCTGAACCTACTCCTCTTCCGTGTCGCCACCTGCTTTACCTCCGTGATTCACCAGATAGAAGAATATATCATCAAGTACGACTGGATTGATGGTGAACTTGAAGCCGCCCCTAGAGAGGTCTCTTGAAATGCTGAAAGCCTCCTCTTCCGTTGTGAGGATTCTGAGGTAGCCATCCCGTCCCGTTACCATCTCACCTTCTCTGAGCCTTATGAAGGCAGGTGCTGGTTTAGAGAGAAGTTTCACGCTGTAGTTGTACTTCACGCTTTGCCTCAATTCGTCGAGAGTGCCGATGCGAATAAGTTTTCCATTATCCAATATGCCAATCTTATCCGCTAGCTGTTCTGCCTCTTCGAGGTAATGCGTCGTTAGAACTACGAAGCGATCTCCTCTAATCTCTTTGAGAACCTCCCAGAACTCTTTTCTTGAGATCGGGTCAAGACCCGTGGTCGGCTCATCCAAGAAGATTATTTCAGCTTCGGAGGAGAGGATCATGGCAACCAAAACCTTCCTCTTCATCCCTCCGGAGAGCATGCGATTCAAGGTATTGGAGTTCCCACTGAATCCGAGCCTTTCAAGCGACTCATGGGCCCTCTGTTTTGCTTCAGCGTAGCCGAACCCTCGCCAGAGAAGATAAGATTGCACTGTTTGTGCCGGTGTCATCCAAGGAATTGGTCGTGCTTCCTGGGGTACGATGGCAATTTTCTCTCTGAGTCTATCAGGTTCCTTTACGACATCTATCCCGTCAAGGGTGGCTGTTCCAGATGTTGGTTCGAGCTCTGTTGCAAGGATTCGGACGAGTGTGGTCTTTCCAGAACCGTTCCGCCCTATCAGCACAAATACACCACGGGAAGGAACAGAAAAGCTTATGGAGTCAAGTGCCTTGGTCTGACTTTTGCTGTAAATCTTTGTAAGACCATTACAGACCATTGACTGAGAGTCGGTAATCATCTGGCCACCCACCATGACTGTTTGAATTTTTGAAGGCTATTAACTCTTTAGATTGATAAACCAATTCCATTGAAAATACACCATATCCTAATCAAGAACTTTTGGATTGCAAGGTGCTCTTCCCGAACGTTTACGAACGACCCCTTATCTCCAACATAAAGAAAAAATTACCGGTGTTTATCAGAATATGGTGGTGTCATTTTAGCCTAACCTCCCCGTACTTCTTTTCCTCTCATCCATGACATGATGCCTGCGATCGCAATAATGACAATGGAGACGCTAAGGGCGCTATCAATTCCGTTCAAAAAAGCATCACTCACCCCGCCAACAAGATTTGTCGTTCCGATGAAAACCTCAAATGCCACATCCCGGGGAATTGATGCAGATGCAACCGTGATAGTTATAACGAAACTTCCTAGAATGCCGATGTTCTGTATCGTCCGGAGGATGCCGGAGATGCCCCCGTATGCACTGGGTGGTGCATTTGCCATGACCGCACTATTGTTAGCCGGCATAAACATCGCTGTCCCGATACCTGAGATCCCCGATGCGATCAGTACGATATACAGTGGAGTATCTACCTGGAGGGTTAGGTAGATCAGGATAGCGAAAATGAGCATGATACTCCCGGTGGTGGCGAGAACCCGTGCACCATGTTTGTCAGAGAGTTTTCCCATAAACGGTGAGAGGAGACTGCCGGCAATATATCCCGGTATCAGGAGGATCGCAGCATCGAGGGGTGACAGCCCCCGGATTCCTTGCAGGTACATGGTGATGAGGAAAACGACGGAGAGATATCCGAGGCTCAGGAAAAATGCCGCGGTAATTGAAAACTTCAATACTCGGTTGCCCAGTGCTGAGACGTCGATGATAGGGTATAGTGTCCGCATCTCAAAGCCGACAAAGGTGAGACTTATGAATACCCCAACCGAGAAGACAATAATATTAGACGTTGCCAGTCCTTGGCCGGCAAAGTCCAACGCAGCGAACGATAGGAGCCCGAGAGCAGTGCCCAACAAAACCATACCGATTGTATCCAAGTGTGTTTTGACCCGTATCATATCTCGAACATAGTGGTAGCCGAGCCCTGATGCAACAATCCCGATTGGGATATTGATGAAGAAGATGTACTCCCATCCAACAAACGTGGTGATCACTCCCCCTAATACAATGCCAAGCATTGCACCGCTCGTCCATCCGAGCGAGATATATCCGAACGCTATACCCCGGGCATTCGGCGGAAACGTGTCGGCTATGATTGCACCGCTGTTTGCCTGCATGAGTGCCCCTCCTACCGCTTGAATCACTCGAGAAGCGATCAACCAGATGATTGTGGGTGACATCCCACAGAACAGAGAACCTACTGTGAATACCCCAAATCCAGCATTGAACATCCGACTCCTGCCGTATATATCCCCAATTCGCCCGAGCTGAGTTGTGCAGACTGCTACGACTAAAAGGTAGACGAGGATCATCCAGAGGGTGCTGAGCAAATCGGCATGGAGACTTTCTGAGATCGTAGGAAATGCGAGGATTACGATTGTACTGTCTAGCGATCCCATGAGCGTCCCGAGCATGAGGATCGCTAAAACGATTTTTTGGTTTGCGTCCATTTGTATTATCCAGCGTTAGTCTGGACATGATATTGTATCTGTTGAACCTAGAGGAATTCGGTCCCATAATTTTCCGAAACGTTCTATAAAAGAGTCTTGAATAGGACTTTTAAGAGGAAATACTGTAGGACTATTAAATTTTCCACCCCGTGGTCAGTGCGAAATCAATAAATCCTCCTAACCTCTCATTATTCAAGGTCAGGTAAAGTGTATGACGGTAAGAGAATATCCTTCCCAGGCAGTCTTCCTCTCAGTAATTGGCGGCGTGCTGATACTGCTTTCCGGAGGAATTGATCTGGAATTCTGAAGATCCATCCTCGGAGATATTTACCAACTCCTAGGAACACCATTAGTTAGCTCGAATTTCATATCCGCCACTATTGACATGATCGGATTGTGAGGAATAACCTGCGGAATTATCATTATCATTATGGGATATTTCATCTATTCCCATCCCAGTTCAAGCAAAAATTTTGGTATTGGAATACTGGTCGTGGTGATGTGGAGTTACTTTGGGAACGGTGGATTTATCATGGGCGGAATTCTCGCAGGTATCGGTGGGATCATAGCTATCATCTGGAGACCAAGGTCACCTGAATCGATGAAAAAATCTAATTTTTTACATTCATCATTTTCACTAGATACCATTACCAGGATTTGAAAGTTTCATCTTGGTTCAGATCGGACCCGGTTTATTTTCATATAGAGAGTCTCCATGATATTACAGTAAGGAATCTCTATTGATTTAGCCTCCATACCTGTAATGATGGGGAGCGGATGCTTCTCTGTAGGCATCCTCCATATCGATCTCCGGGGGCATGTAGGGTTTGTGAATGTATGCCAGGATCGCCCGAATCTCTTCCCGTATTGGTTCCGGGCGCTCCTGGACGAGTGCTTCCTGTTCCCAAACGGATATTCCACAGGTGTGCAGCGCCCGGTGACACCAGGTGCAGAGGATTAGAAGGAACGGCTCCAGTTCTGCCGGGGAGTACCGATCCTCTGCATCTTCAAGGAAAGAATGAACCTCCAGATCTTCCAGTGCCCCTGCGTACCCGCACACTTCACAGATAGCTCCAACGGCAAGCTTGATCCTCTTTGCCTTCACCAGATGGTGCAGGAGGAACCGAAGCGTGGTCACCTAGAAGACCTCGTTGCAAGGATAGGTGGGAACAGAGAAAAAATTTTTGGGATATCCTTTACCTAAGAGTACCTTTCAACGCAGAAGGAGAATATCCGGATCTTCAGTGGCAATACAGGAAGAACAGTTTGAGGCAGAGCGATAGATTCGCGGCGGTCGGGATCATGATCGCGATCTGCTCATGCTTCACTGAAAAGGGGTAACACACTGAGATGACGGGCGCTGGAGAACCCCTTTCATGGATCTTGCATTTACAACTCAGTCTGGAAAAGGATATTAAACGCCACCATCGATTGAAACGTAGCCATGCCTCCACTTTTCTTGATTGGTGAGTTGTCACCATTGGCCAAACTGATGGTGAATCTTTCCTGTTTTGCGGCGTGGATCACTGGGAATGCTCGTAATACCGTGGCTATGAAACAGCGGATGCAGATAGGGTATGAAGGAACATGCTCCGACCATGTCACCCGGTATGATACGCTCGGCCTGAAACACTATACAAGGATTGCCACCGAACTCCTGGGAGGAATTGATCTCCGAGGAAAAAAGGTGCTAGATGTGGGATGCGGGACAGGTATCCTCTCTCTCCAAGCGCTCTCTGGTGGGGCCGGGACAGTCCTGTGCTCCGATCTCTCAAGATACATGCTGGAGCAATGCCGCTAGAAAGCAGCCAAACAGGGGATAGGGAAAGACCGGATCAGGACAGTGAGTTCCTTGGCATATAGGTTTGCTTCATTGATCGTGACACTCTTATCCCCGGTATTCGTGACGGTTAGAGTGATAATACCGGTATCATCCCCCATGAGTACTGAAGGATCAATGGTAATCTTGGTGACCGCCAGTTGTCCAGCGACCGAAGTCGAGGTGCTATCCTTTGCAGCAAATGCCGTGGATATCACTAGGGCAAACAAGCAGAGTAAGAGGGAAATTCTCGATTTGATTTGAATTCCTGTCATGTATGATTTCCTTTCTCTTTTGTAAAAGATATTTTCTATTATGTTGTATAAATTCTACTATTTGTTTGGTGCTATAAACAAATTCTCTGCTTAGAACGGATCAAGGTTGTAGGTTGCGGGCGACAAGGTGCTACAAAAATTGGGAAATAAGATAAAATTCAATCATCGAAAATAAAGAGTTCATCTATTGTGGTTTTCAGTACCTTCGTCACTTCATGAGCCAATTTAAGAGAAGGATTGTAGTCTCCCTTCTCCATAAAAAGGATGGTCTGCCTTCTTACGCCAATGATTTTTGCGAGATCCTCTTGAGTCAAATCGTACCGGGCTCTGAACTCTTTTATTCTGGTTCTCACATTTGATCCCGTTTTTTATCAAAATAAAATTGAAGTCCAAGATACGTGAGGCTGAAGACTAAAATGGCCGCAATTATGACAGGTCCGGCATTCAAATCTGGCATACCAAAGAATTCCTGACCGATGATAAGAACAAACATGACACCGAGCATGAAATATAGACCTATATGCAGCGCATATCTTGCGGCTATTCCATTGATTTTTAGGGTCCTTTCGTCCTGAGCAGGGAAACCCGACCTTTTATCTCGAAGTCTTAACAAAAGAAATAAGATTCCAATGAAAACTACTACGACCCCTATTCCGATACTGACAAGAGGCCATATGAAATCAACCAAATCAATTACCTCCTTTAAGGTTCGATCGCATCTTTACAATCATGGTGAGTTCCCTTCATGTTCTTGATAACGAACATTTTGTTCGTTTTATATAACTTTATGTTAGATATATCTAATATAAATATTTATGTTTTCCACGTATCTCTTTCCTTACCAGATTCAAAGAGAGCAAATCTTTCCAAAAGGACGAAAATAGTGCATTTAAAATACTACCAAGATCGGTAAAAGACAGAACCTAAATTTTCTTGTGCACTATCGGATTATTTACCCTTCAAGAGCCGGACAAGACTTCCGAAAAATGGGTGGAGAAAAAGGAAGGACGGATCATTCCCTCGGTTCTGCGTAAGTAAAGATCTCTTCAATAGTAACCTTGAAAAATCGGGCAATTTTGAAGGCCAGATTAAGGGAGGGATCATATTTCCCCTTCTCGATGGCGAGGATAGTCTGGCGGGTGACACTTAGCTTGCTTGCCAACTGATCCTGGGTCAGGTCATTCATCGCCCGGTACACCTTGATCTTATTCTTCATCTTTGTCGAACTCTCCATATTTGCGGGCATAATATATCCGGAAACCGACGTAGAGGAAGATCATCAGGCAGAGAAGGGCCAGCTGGACCAAACCAAAGATACCAAAGATGCCGATAGTTGGCTCTTGGGGAGGGAGGTGTGGGCGCACCATGAAGGGGCGGTTGAAGCCGTAGATTACCCCACTGATACTCGTTAGGAAGAACACCACCCAGAAGACCTCCAGAGTTCGCAAGGCAGATTTCTGGGCGATTAGGACGGTCCGTTCATCCTGGATAACATCCACAATCATCCGCCGTGCGAGGTATACAAGGGCGATGCCAACAACAAATCCGATCTGGATGGGAAGGGGATTATCCATATCAATGGAGATCCACAGAATTCCCACTTCTAGAAGGGCAATGATGCCAGCAAAAACATAAAAGGTGTTTCGTTTCATAGGTGTAATGTACAAAACATTGTACATGCGGTTATTAAAACTCTCCTCAATTTACTTCCTATTTTGTGCGAGCGATTCGAGCACCATGGGGGTCTGTGATTGCCCAAGATCGGTTCTCATCTATCTCCAACATCTGTCTTACCTCAGTTTGTATCTTATTATAGAAGGAATCGCTTACGGATATGGCATGAAGATTGTATAGTTAATTGGACATTTAGTTATTAAAATTTTACTCATTTGTCAAATCCCAACCATAAAAGAACGGCGGTTGACTGTAGGATGTACGGGATAAAATCGTTATTTTACGGGAATCGATATTTCGATACGTAATCCGGGTGTCGATTCAACCTTAAAAGATAGAATCCTTCGTTTTTAATACTGATGGGCATTTTATCCGCGATCGGCATCTCTTTCGGCCATGCCTCGATCATGTTATGTAACGAAGGAAAATGATGCAGGAAGTACCGTTCGATCCCCTACAAAGGGCTGCAGAGGTAGAATCGATGGTCATGCGGGACGGCCAGCGGAAATACTACCGTTTCCGGGCATCGAGGCACTATGGTGGAATCGTGACAGCTGATACAATCGGTTGCCCTTTTCTCTGCGCCTATTGCTGGAACTACGAACGCAACAAGTGTCCTGAAAAAGAGGGGGAGTATTATTCCACTAGAGATGTGGTAAAAAAACTTACCGCAATTGGTCGCCAGAAAGGAATCGATCTCTACCGTATAAGCGGTGCGGAACCGATTCTTGGTCAGGAGTCCTTTGAACATTTGTTGCAGGTTCTTGAAGCGGGCAGGTTCATCATTGAAACGAATGGCCTGATCCTTGGTTCTCAGCCACACCTGGTGGAACATCTGAAAGAACGCAACATTGCTATAAGAGTCAGCATCAAGGGATGGAACGGACCGTCGTTTGAACAGCTGAGCGGGGCAAAAAAAGAATTTTTTATGTTTCCACTCTTTGCCTTGAAACAGTTGATATATCAGGGTATTGATACATGGCCCGCGGTCATGGGGGATCTCTTCGGAAGAGAAGGGACTGAGCGTTTGACAGCCCAACTGGAAGAGATGGGTATCCGCACAAGGATTGAAGCGGAATACCTGGAGAGATATCCCTTTGTTGTTTCGAATCTGCAGCATCGTGGATGGAAAATTGGGGGCGGAATACGTTAATACTGAAGGTACGACGATGATCCGATGCACACTCTGCAGGAACAATCTGGCGGCGAACCAGATTGGGCTCTGCGCTTCCTGTATCCGAACGATGCACAATACGGACAGATTAATCTCACTCCACGCAGCTGCCCGGAAATCCTGGGGACTTCCTGGTACCCCACCACAAAGCATTGGTGGAAAGCAGTGTCAGCTCTGTGTCAATGCATGCTCCATGGGCGAAGGACAATCCGGCTATTGCGGATTGCGAATAAATCAGGAAGGAAGGATAGAGCCTCTTGTCCCAGAACGGAGCGCGCTCGTCTATGCATATCTCGACCCGCTGCCGACAAATTGCTGTGCTACATGGTTCTGTCCCGGATCTCACGAACCGGGTTACAATCTCGCCGTATTTTTTTATGGCTGTAACTTTGACTGCCTTTTCTGCCAGAATGCGTCCCACAAGCTGGTCCGTATGGCACCGGTGATTACTGAGAAAGAGCTTCTTGCCCGGGCATGTGCTCCCAGCATCCGGTGCATCTGTTTTTTCGGAGGCTCGCCGGAACCACAGTTACCCTTTGCGCTTCGGGTAGCGCAACAGATCCAGCGGGAAAGTGAAGGTGTACAACACATATGCTGGGAATGGAATGGTGCCGGAAATCCCCTACTCGTCGAACGGGCGGCACGGATATCTTTGCAAACGGGGGGCGTGGTGAAATTTGATCTCAAAGCCATTCACCCGAACCTTCATATGGCACTCTGCGGAACGGGAAATCAAAGAACCCTGGAGAATTTTTATAAGGTGGCGAACATAACTCGCGGAACCGATACCCTCACCGCTACCACTCTTTTAGTACCACACTACATTGATGCACAGGAAGTGGGTGCGATCGCCCGTTTCATTGCCGGCATCAATAATGATATTCCCTATTCGCTGCTTGTTTTTCATCCGGATTATCTCCTTACCGATCTCCCCATTACCCCTCAGGTGCAGGTGGATGAGTGCGTTACCGCTGCACGGCAACACCTGCACCGCGTGAACATCGGTAATATTCATTTGCTGTCGTAACCAGTGTACGAACTGCCGTTAATGAAGACAGTGACATCACCGCCGCTGCGATAATGGGATTGAAAAAGCCAGCGTCTATTCAATTGCAAACATCTTCTTCCCCTTACATATCATACCCAATGACGGATGCGAGACGATCCTCCAGTTTCCGTATTTTTCCCGGATCTGCCTTCGTCGCAGGTTTTTGCGGGACGGCACCGCAACAATTGCTAGAAAGGATGGACGGTTCATAGGTACCGATTCTCCTCGCCAGGTCGATGATCTCGGTTTTATCAAGCCCGATAAGCGGACGATAGACGGGCATTGTTGTTGCCTCATGAAGGACGGCCAGGTTATCAAGCGTCTGGGAGGCAACCTGGCCCATCGATTCACCGGTGACGATACCTTTCGCACCCAAATTCCGGGCAACTTTTTCAGCGAGCCTGTACATCCTCCGTTTACAGAGAAGGCAAACATACTTCTTATCATGCGAGGTTCGAAGTGTCTCCTGTATCTGTGCTACGTACCTGTCCTCGATGATATGGAAGTCGATATCAGGTTGATATCTCCGCAATACATCGAGCACGGCGTGTATCCGGTCTCGGGCACTTTCTCCTAGGAGAGGAGTCATATCGATAAAGACAGGAATAATCCGGCAGCCTCGTTTCATCATCAGCCATGCGGCAACGGCCGAATCTATGCCACCCGAAAGGAGAACGACCAGGGCTCCTTCAACCCCCAGCGGAATGCCTCCTACTCCGGGAAAGATCTGATAGAATAAGTAGCAGCGGTTTTCTCGGATTTCTATCATGATCAGGATATCCGGATTGGTAAGATTGACGGAAAAATCCGGGTAGCATTGGAGGACTGCCGACCCGAGTTGTGTCGCACACTCTTGTGATGTGAACTGGTGGTGACCTATCCGCCGGATCCGCAGACCAAATGTTGCCTTCTTTGCCGAAAAGGACTCAGCGATATATTGAAGAAGAGTGTCCTTCAGTTCCTTCAGATCGCAGGTCCAACAAGGGGAGAAGGAAACGATACCGAATACCCGGGCAAGCATCGCCGGATCTACTTCCCCAGAGAGCCAGATACGACCATGTTCCCGTCTCGAATCGGAGCGAGGAAGTACCATCTGTATGTTGCTGATGAGTTTTGCCTCCCAAGTCTTTCGAACGGGTGGGGATTTGAGCGCGATTTCCCCGTAGCGGACAAGCCAGATTTTTCCAATTGTTCCATCGGTCATGGAATCCGTGATCTCCCGGAGATGCAATGTTCTATTCTCATCCGGATTTTGAGCTTCAGTGAACGCAACCGTTTAATCTCCTCCGCACTTTCAACCCGCAACAGAAATGCCCCATAAATGGTTTGGAATAGGTGAGGATAAGGAAATCCCCATCAAACTCAGATGGTGGGGTGAGGGATACTAATACCGCTTTCTCCAACAGCTTGAATCCAGACTCGGGCACTATATTTTAAATATTCCTGATGTTATTCCTGCACCATGGACGGATACTAATATCATATGATGTATGGGTATCCCTTTGGATGGATGTTCCCCGGGATGTTTGTAGCTTTGATCATTCAATTGATCATCGGCTACTTTGTCTACCGGGATGCCAAAGGGCGGCAAATGAATGCATTACTCTGGTTCATTCTGGTTATCATCCCCATTATCGGCTTTCTCTTTCTAGTGATCTATGTGATTATTCGTGAGACCCAACATCCTGATACCCTACCAGCAGGAAAGTCTGCCCTGCAGATCTTGGATGAACGATACGCAAAAGGAGAGATTTCCGCGGAGGAATATCAGCGGATGAAGGAAGACCTGAAGAAATAGGAATCTAAATTCAATAAAAGGTGAGGGATATAAACTGCGTTACGTCAAATAAAAAAAGTCCTATGAACACCATTCAGGATACCACAAATCTCATCCTTCTGATCATACTGCTGGAAAAAAGGACATCATTTGGGCATACAGGGCGCTCACCGCCACATGCTCGAAGATTTTCGCCGACGTTTCATCGTCTCCCTGATCCTGACAGTGCCTATCCTGATCCTTTCCTCCTCCTTTCAGGCCCTTTTTGGGATTGCCTATACCTTTGAAGGGGCCAGCATCGTCCTTCTCGGTCTTTCCACAGCAGTGTACGCATATGGAGGATATCCATTCCTGAGGGGAATTACGCAGGAAATCCGGGATCGATTACTCGGGATGATGACTCTGATCGCCGTCGCCATCACGGTAGCCTACGTCTTTAGCGCCGCAATGGTGTTGGGTGCGGTCACGGGGGAGCCATTCTTCTGGGAACTCGCCACCCTGATCGATATCATGCTACTTCGGCCACTGGTTTGAAATGCGAGCAGTGTTAGGGGCGTCGCGAGCACTGGAAGAACTGGTGAAGATCATTCCTTCTGAAGCCCACCGCATGAAGGATGGAAAGATGGTGGACCTACCAGTAGATGCATTAATCATAGGTGACCGGGTACTGGTAAAACCCGGTGAGAAGATCCCGGTGGAGGGAGAGGTGGTGGAAGGGAAATCCAGTGTCAACGAATCGATGCTCACCGGTGAATCCACGCCAATCACCAAGAAGGTCGGAGACAAGGTCATCGCCGGCAGCCTTAACTGGGAAGGATCCTTGGTCGCGGAAGTGAAGAAGACCTGAAAAGATACCTACCTCAACCAGGTGATCGAACTAGTCCGAAAGGCCCAAGAGAGCAAGTCCCGTGCTCAGGATCTTGCAAACCGAGCTGCATTCCTCCTCACCGTGCTCGCGCTCTCGGTGGGGGCCATCACTTTCCTGGCCTGGTTTCTGTATGGACGGAGTCTGGATTTTGCTATTGAGCGGGCCGCGACCGTGATGGTTATTACCTGTCCTCACGCCCTTGGTCTTGCGGTACCTCTCGTTGTTGCGGTTTCTACGGCGCTTGCGGCGAACTCCGGTCTTCTTATCCGCGAGCGCCAAGCGTTTGAACGGTCCCGGGACCTTCAAGCGGTGGTCTTTGATAAGACCAGGACACTCACTCTCGGGGTATTCGGTGTAACCGATATATTCTCCTTTGGATCGGTAAAAGAAGATGAGATTCTTAAGCGTGCCGCTTCCTTAGAGGTAAACTCGGAGCACCCTATCGCCCGGGGAATTGTGCGGAGTGCAGAGGAAAAAGAAATCACATTTTTATCTATAGAGGATTTCAGTGCAATCCCGGGAAAAGGGGTGGAAGCAAGGATCGAAGGCACCCTGATCCGAGTGGTGAGCCCGGGATATCTCAAAGAAATGGGAATCACGATAAAAGATGACCGGGTGGAAAAGGTTGAATCTCAGGGAAAGACGGTGGTCTTTCTTCTCGAAGACCAGAATCTCATCGGTATGTTGGCTCTCGCTGATATCGTGCGAGAGGAATCCCACGAGGCCATCACCCGTTTGAAGGAGATGGGGGTGAAGTGCATGATGCTCACCGGGGACAATCAACATGTGGCCAGATGGGTGGCAGAAGAGCTCGGGCTCGATGAGTATTTTGCAGAGATACTGCCTCTCGAAAAATCCGAGAAGATAAAGGAAATCCAGAAGCAGTACCGAGTGGCGATGGTGGGGGATGGTATCAATGACGCTCCCGCTCTTGTACAGGCAGATGTGGGGATCGCAATAGGCGCCGGAACGGATGTGGCGGTAGAGAGTGCAGATATAGTGTTGGTGCGCAGCGATCCCCGAGATGTGGCCGATATCATCCTTCTCTCGAAAAAGACATACTCCAAGATGTTCCAGAACCTGCTCTGGGCCACCGGTTACAACAGCTTCGCCATCCCGCTCGCTGCTGGAGTGGCGGTATCCTACGGTATTGTGCTCACTCCTGCGATCGGTGCAGCACTCATGAGTATTAGCACCATCATTGTGGCGATCAACGCACGATTATTGAAACTACACTGAATGTTACTTCCAAGGATGTACAGCTTGAGAGATCATATTTGATCTCGACATTTCTGGACGTTTGGGTTCAAGGGATTCGCCGATCGAAAGTATCCTTGTACCTATATCTATCGGGATTGTGTTGTCGCAGAAAAATAAGTGGAATGCGGGTCAATCCGATTTCTCTTCATCGATAAGCTGATTGATGATGGCTTCAGAGATGTCTGCTCCATACTCTCCTGCACGGCGGATACTCTCCGCGATGTACCCAATAGATAACGCGATCTCCCCTTTCTTCTGGAGTGCAATCGTGGTAATCCCATCACTAACAGTCTCCAATTCACTGACTGAATCAATCGTACGATTGGCGCCAGATAGATTTCCGGAAAAAATCGAACGTATACTTGAATCGAGAATTGCCATCGCCAAGTCCACTGCGTTGTTAATATCTGCGACGACCTTTTGGTCGATGCGGTGATCGATGAGCGTTGGAATATGGGTGGCGAACCGGACGCCATGATCCCCCACACGTTCAAGAATTCTACTGACCACATAGTAATTTAATGCTTGTTTCAGCGATATCTGCATCTTTTCCGAAAGGGCGAGATCCTCCAGTAACAGGTGATATTGGCGGGAAATAAGCCACTGAAGCTTGTCCACTTCGGTGTCTCGATTCACGATATCCTTTGCGAGTATTTTATCTTTGTTCTCAAGGGAGAGGATGGCGTCCTTGAACATCGTTTTTACGATGATGTACATCCGTTTGATACTGTTATCAAACGGCATTTCGACCGGGTTCAGGAGGTCTTTGATAACGATAGAAGAATCAGTCTCCTCGACGATCTGCTGGCCAATGGTCATCTGGGTGAAATCACGGGCAGCTTTCCGCATCAAGGGGGGGAGGGTGGTGGATGATATTACCCGTATGCTCGTATGACCGGCGATATACGAACCCACCATACATCGGAACAAGAACGTGGGGTCCTTGATAACATCTGCACGTAATTCTTTCTCTCGGACTGCCGATTCCAGTGAAGGGTGGGGGAGGATAAGCAAACTCCCGTCAGATTGCATCCGGATACCGAGAGGTTCATTTTTTGATATTTGCATCGAACGAACCCATTCAATAGGGAGCGAAATCACATAGGATGAATTGCCGGTAAATTGAACTTTTCTCATTTCCATTGGATACACTTCTGCATTTATTGTAGGCAATAAAAATATATTAATATATATAATATATACTTAACTATAGTTTATATTGATAAAATCTATTTTACAGCCCAACAATGATCGTCTATGAATTTACGAAAAGAACACCTCGGTGTTGTTCCCCTAGTGGGGATACTGGTCATGGTCCTAGTTGCAAGTGGCTGTGTGGGGAACAATGGAACTTCCTGAAAGAAATACAGGGTAAAGTAGGAAAAATGGGAATTAAGCAATGGGTTGTACCTCAGGATCAGATATTTTTCGACTTT